>SLDM01000376.1 GCA_007125255.1 Phycisphaerales bacterium | reverse complement strand
TCGAGCCATGGGTGTCGCGGTGTCGCCATTGGGACTGCTCCTGAAAACCGCCGCCGAGGTCAATCACATGGTGGCAAGATGCCTCCGGAACGTCGCGATTCGGTACAGATCTGATGAAAACCCTGAAACCTGATGGCAGATTTCAGGGTAACTCTCCACCCCTCCCCCTGGCTCTCCCCGAAAGGGCTCATGGGCCATCCTTGAGTAGTCCATGCAAGGACGATTGTGCGGGAGAAGCGACGGAATGGCGGGACAAAGTGGTGGCTGACGTCGACGAGAGTCCTGATTCCGTCGTTCCCGCGGAAGCGGGAATACAGGGGGCGCGCCGCGAATGTCCCGCGCGCGTAACTGTTCTGCACGCAGAACGCATCCTTCGCGCGCTCTGGGTCCCCACTTGCGCAGGGACGACGCAATGGCCGTCGCATCCCCCTTTATTTCTCGATGCCTTAATCCCTCCCTTTCGTGCCTCGGTGCCGTCCTCCCTCCGTCACTTCGTTACTCGCCCAAGTTGCCGAGGGACAGACATCAAGTTCTCTGCGCTGCTTCCGAAGGACGCAGAGAGCACGCGGGCGCGAGCCATGGGGAGGGGATCGGCGGGAGACGAGCACCGGAAGCGTCGACGGTCGTGTGCGGCAGAAACCGCTCCCCGGACATGCAACATCGTTCTGACCACGCCGCCCCACCTGGCTTGGGGGCCGGAGCGCAGTCTGGCGACGCCGCCACGGATATTGCCCGCATCCTGTTCTTCATCTTTCTCGCCGTCTTCCTGGTCAGCCTGGTGCTCGGGCTCGTCAGGCGGCGGTAGGTCCGCCGCGACTCGGCGCCGTCAATCCGCACTCACCCGCTCCGGCTCCACGGTCTCCGGAAGGGAGGCCAGGAAGAGGCGACCGTACGGCTTGCGCACCACCCGCGAATCGAGCAGGACGATGCGCCCGGTATCGTCGTGACTGCGGATCAGACGTCCGATGCCCTGTTTGAACCGGATGACCGCGCGCGGCAACTGGTCAGTCATGAACGGGTTGCCGCCCTGGGCGCGGATGCGTTCCAGCCGCGCTTCGATCAACGGGCGATCCGGCACGTCAAAGGGCAGCCGCGTCAGGATGACGTTGCGCAACCCCCGGCCCCGCACATCGACCCCCTGCCAGAAGCTCGTCGTGCCGAAGAGCACCGATCGCTCATCCTCCCGGAACCGCTTGAGCAGCAGTCCCGGGGGGCCGTCCATCCCGTGCGCCAGCACCGGCAGCCCCGCCTCCAGGAGCGGCTCACGCAACCGGTCGACCACTTTGCGCAACATTGCAAAGCTGGTGAACAGAACGAACGCCCCGCCGCCCGTTGCGCGGACCTGCTCTTCGATCCGCGGCACCATGCGTTCCACGTAATCGCGCGCGCTCGGTTCAGGCAGCGTCGGATCAACGATGACCCGCATCTGCCGGGCAAAGTCGAAGGGGCTGCCCAGCTGCAGTGTCGGCGCGCCAACACAACCGAGCCGCGACTGAAAGTGGGAGAAATCCTCCGGCCGGGTGGCGAGCGTCGCCGAGGTCAGCACGATCCCGATCTCCTTCTCGAAAAGCTGCTCCTGCAGAATCGGCGCGACATCCACCGCCATGCACTTCAGCGCGACGCGCGGCCGGCGACGGCCGGAGTACCGATCACCCCCGCCACCCCCCCCACCACCACGATCATGCTCCCCACCTTCGACCCAGTACACGCAGTCGTCGATGCGCTGCCCGATCAGGAAGTCCGCGTGCCGGGCAATGTCAATCGCGCGCTGGGCGTAGCTGTTCAACTCGTACTGATCCGGCTCCTTCTGCGCTTTCTCGCGCAGCAGCTTCAGCCGCTTTTGCAGTTCGCGCATCGGTTCGGTCAGGACGTTCGGCACGATGTCCGGCTCACGGATGCGGCCGTTGGTGAGACCCGATCGCGACTGCCATTCGCTGAGAAGCGCAAACTGCTCGCTCATCGCCTGGTGGCAGGTCAACACCTGGTTGATCGTGCCGTCGAGCAGCGCGGGATCATCTTCCTTCAGGGCCAGCGTCGCGAGAAACCCGCGGTGCTTCCGGGGATGGTAGAGCAGGCGCAGCAGGTGCGCCACGCGCCCTTCGCCCAGCGACAAACCGAAATGCTCCGCCGCAACATCCTCCATCGTGTGCGCTTCATCGAAGATGACGTGGTCGTACGCCGGAAGAAAGCCCGCCCCCTGGGCCCGCAGCGCGAGGTCGGCGAAGAAGAGCGCGTGATTGCAGACGAGCAGATCGCCGTTGTCCATGCGCCGCCGCGCCGACTGATAGAAGCATTTGTCGTACGTCGGGCACTTCCGGCCCATGCAGTTCTGTGAATCGCTCTGAGCATAATCCCACACCTCCGGCCGCCGGAGTTGCGGCAGCGTGGCGCGGGAGCCGTCGGTGGTCGAGTACGCCCAGTCCTCCAGCGTATGCAGAGCGTGCCGGGAATTGTCATCGGAGAAGAGTCGGTCCTGCCGCTCGCTGGCGAGTTTGAGACGCCGGAGGGAGAGGTAGTTGCCCCGGCCCTTGACGAGGACCGCCGTGAACTCCTCCGGGATCACCGCGTTGAGCAGCGGAAGATCCTTCTCCATGAGTTGCTCCTGGAGGTTGATCGTGTGCGTGACCACCAGCACGCGCTCCTCGTGATCAACGATGCGCTTGATCGCCGGCAGCAGGTACGCGAAGCTCTTGCCGACGCCGGTTCCCGCTTCCACGACCAGCCGGCCGCGCGTTTCAAAGGCGCGTTCGACCGCCGCCGCCATCTCGAGCTGCTGCGGCCGGGACTCAAAGCCGCCCAGCCGCCGCGCGATCGCACCTTCCGGCGAAAGCAGGGATGTGATGTCGAGGGGCATGGGTTCATTGTAAGCGGGGAAGAGGGAGAGGCACGGAGAGGGGGAGTGACGAAGTAACGGAGAGAAAGGCACGAAGGCACGGAGGCACGGAGGGACGACGGGGAGTGACGGAGAGGCGGAGGGGGTGATGCAGGGTGCCACGGCCAGCGAGCGCAGCGAGTCGGCCGTGCGAGATGGAATGGCCATCGCGCCGCCGAAGTCGTCCGCCCGGCGCGCCCGCCCGCCATTCCAGCGAAAGCGGAGACGACGCAACCGCCGACACTTCGCCCCTCGACCCTCGATCCCTCCTCTTCGTGCCTCCGTGCCTTTCTTGATACCTCGATGCATTTGCTGTGATGACCCTGAGCTCGCAGGCACGGTCTCCGGCGATTCGGGCCCAATCCCGATATCATCTTCAGCACGATGAAGACCGTTTCCCCCGGTACCGACTTTCTGAGCGAACTCGAATGGCGCGGCCTGCTCTACCAGACCACCAGCGATGAACCGCTGCGCAAGCATCTCGCCTCACCCGGCCGCGTCGCGTACTGCGGGTTTGACCCCACCGCGGACAGTCTCACCATCGGCCACATGCTCCAGGCCACCCTGCTCCGCCACTGGCAGCGCTGCGGCCACAAGCCGATCGCCCTCATCGGCGGCGCGACGGGCATGATCGGTGATCCCTCGGGCAAGGATGCCGAACGCCAACTGCTCACCCGCGAACAGGTCGAGCACAACGTGGCGGGCATCCGGCGCGTTCTGGAGAAACTGCTCGATTTTGATTCACGCAACCCCCATGCCGCCGTCGCCGTCAACAACCACGACTGGCTCGGCGGGATCAGCTTCATCGACATGCTGCGCGATGTCGGCAAGCATTTCTCCGTCAACGTGATGATGCAGAAGGATTCGGTCCGCGATCGGTTGCAGAACCGCGAGCAGGGCATCAGCTACACCGAGTTCAGCTACCAGATTCTGCAGGCTTACGACTTTCTCCATCTCCGGCGCGAGATGAACTGCACCGTTCAGACCGCCGGCAGCGATCAGTACGGCAACATCGTCGCGGGGATCGATCTGATCCGGCGCGAATTCGGCCAGGAGGAGGCGTTCGGCATCACTTCGCCGCTGGTCACGACCGCGGACGGGAAGAAGATCGGCAAGACCGAACGCGGCGCGGTCTGGTTGACGGCCGATCGCACCAGTCCGTACGCGTTCTACCAGTACTGGATCAACGTGACGGATCAGGATGTTGCTTCGTTCCTCAAGTGGTACTCGATGAAGAGTCGCGAAGAGATCGAAGGCATCATTGAACACCACCGCGCCGCTCCGCACGAACGCCACGCACAAAGTGAGCTTGCCCGCGAGATGACCGGCGTGATTCACGGCGACGATGCGGTGACGCAGGTTGAACAAGCCAGCAAGGCGCTCTTCTCCGGCGATGTGCGCACGCTCGGTGAAGAGATGCTGCGCGAGGTCTTCGCCGACGTTCCCCACTCCGAGCATGAGTTGGCCAGACTCGAAGGGGACGGGGTGCCGCTCGTCGACTTCCTGCCCGAGACGACCCTGGCCAAATCGAAACGGGAGGCGCGGGAGTTTCTCGGCAACGGCGCGGTCTCGGTCAACGGCGAGAAGGTCGGGACCGACACCCCGCTGCGTACGGCGGATCTGCTGCACGGGGATACGATTCTTTTGCGCCGGGGGAAGAAGAGTTGGCATGCGACGCGGTGGAAGTAGGGGGGCGCGAGGCACGAAGGCACGGAGGCACGGAGGGAAAGTGACGGAGTGACGGAGGGGGCGGAGGGGCGATGTGACGGCAGATGCGTCGTTCCCGCGGCGGCGGGGCC
>SLDM01000148.1 GCA_007125255.1 Phycisphaerales bacterium | reverse complement strand
GCCGAAAGCGAGTGCCTGCATCATGAAGCGGCGCGCCTCATTCTCATTGACACGTTCCGGACGGAGAGGAGAATCGACTCTACAGGACCCACACGATTTCCTGAAGACCCACTTTTTTTAACGCATCAGCGCGATCACGCTCAGCACGACTCCGATGGCGGCCACCGTCCCCAGACCGATGGCGATGCCCATCATCCACCGCTGCGAGCGCTCGAACATCGTGATCAGTTGCGACTCGCGCTCCTGTGAATTCTCGGCAATCTTCGAGAGCAGATCGGCTGAGCGCGTGTTCGTGCCCGCCAGTCCGGAGAGCGCTTCACGAAAACCGCCCAGCGTTTCGGTCATCTGCTGCGACGCCCGGCCGTTCTGATCGAGCTGCTGCTGAAGCAGTCCGAGCACTTCCGTGTGATGATCCGAAGCGTTGCTCATCCGCTGCAGGGTTGAAGTCAGGTTGTCCTCGCGCGATTTGACCTGCGAGAGGTGTTCCGTGAGCACTTCGAGCAGCCGCGCATTCTGCCGGTTGATCTCCGGCAGGGCATCAAGCGTTTCGGGCATCCGGTCCATCAACTCGACCAGCCGCTCGGTGCGCTGGGATTGCGAATCCAGGTGATCGCCGATCTTCCGCACCAGCCCCAGGATCTCATCGTACCCGCGCTGCAGTTCGTTCAGATTGCGCGGCCTCGCCGGCCTCGCCTCGATCAGCTCCGGGCGCGCGGCGGACTGGTGCAGTGCGTTCTGGTCCGTGGCGTGGGTCTCGTCGCTCTCAGACCGGGCGTTCAGATCCACCGCGACGGGCTCCTCCCGCCGCGTGAAGAAACGTTTGATTCCATCCATGATCGGCATCGTCAGAATCCTTTCCGTTGCGAGCCGGCGCGATTGAGTCGGTGACCTCCACCGTCATTCACGGCACTTCCGTCGACGGGTGTCTCGGAACTGCGTCCCACTGTACGATTGCTCCCATGCGCTGGTCAATGGCCTTGACACTCCGGCTGGGGATTCTCAGCTTTTTTCTTCTGCTCTCCGCCTGCGCGGAGCGTCCGGAACCCCAGGCGCCGCCGGAGAGCAGCCCGGAACGACGGATCGTCTCCTTCAGCCCGGCGATCAGCCGCACCCTGGTCGATTTCGGCCTGACCGACCAGATCGTCGGCCGCACGCCGTACTGCGAGGCGGTTCCGCGCGAGATCCCCGTCACCGGGGATCTGCTCAGCGTCGACTACGAGCGTCTGGTCCGGCTGCGCCCGACGCACGTTCTCATCCAGCCGCCGGCCGCCACCGGCGTGCCGCCGCCATTATCCGACCTGGCGGATCGACATGGCTGGGTCATCGGCCAGTGGCGACTGAACGATGTGGCGGATGTCCTCACGCTGGTTGACGAGCTTCCCGGCATCCTTGCCGCGCCCTCCGGTCGTTTCGATCTGGATCGGGACGTGCTCATCGAGCGCGCGGCGGAACTGCACTCAGCCATGGCCCGATTGCTCGAACCGGAACCGGAGGCGATCTGGCCGGGCGCCACGCTCTTTCTGATCGGCACCGAGCCGGTCACCGCGATCGGTACGGATACCTTCCTCCACGAACTCTGGGCCTCTCTCGGCGGAGTGAACCTGATCGATCGGCGGGGTTATCCGCAGATGACCCTGGAATCACTGGCCCGGCGCGGGCCGGAGGCCATCGTCTTCGTGCGGCCGGGCGTGAGCGCGGAAGCCGATCCGCAGCGGCTGCTGGGTCCGATCGCGCGGCTTGATCTGCCGGCACTTGACCGGGGCCGGATCGCCCTGCTCAGTCATGAAGATGCGCTGATGCCGTCCACCGGGCTGATCGAAGTCGCGGAAGAACTGCGCTCGATCATGGCGCGGTTTCGCGAGATCGATCGTGCTTCGACCAGCCCGCGCGGGGAGGCGGATCCGGAATGAGTGAACGGCGTCGAGTGATCTCGATGATCGGCCTGGCCCTGCTGGTCGCGGCCCTCGCAGCGCTGCGGATGCTGATCGATCGTGACCCGGCGGGCGGGCTGGGGCTCGCCTGGCCGGAGTCGACCTACGCGGTGTTTCGCGTGAACTCGATCGTCGTCGCCGCCATCATCGGGGTGGCCCTGGCCGTCTCCGGCGTGCTGCTGCAGGCGCTCCTGCGCAATCCGCTCGCCTCGCCGTTCATCCTCGGACTCTCCAGCGGCGCGGGGCTGGGCGTGATGATCGCGATGTATCTCGCCTACACCTTCGCGTCGATGGAGTTTCTCATCGGCCGCACGAACGCGCTGCCAGCGCTGCTCGGCGCGCTGATCGTCCTGGGCATCGTGTACGGGCTCGGGCACCGGCGCGGCCTGCTCGATCCGCTCTCATTGGTCCTGATCGGCGTGGTGATCTCCGCGATCTGCGGCGCGCTGATCCTGTTCTTTCAGCGGCTCGTGCCCGCCGGCCTGCGCGGCGACTTCATGGTCTGGATGATGGGTCACGTTCCGCAGGGAATCGATCGGGGCACGATGATTCTCTTCGGGGCGATGGCGGGGCTGGGCGTCTTTCTGGCCATGAGCATGGGGCGGGCGATGGATGCCGCCACGCTCGGCGATGACGAAGCCCGCTCCGTCGGGCTGTCGGTGGGACCGCTGCGGCTGGGGCTGTTCGTACTGGCCGGCGCGCTCACCGCAGCATCGGTCGCGGTGGCGGGTCCGATCGCGTTCGTGGGGCTGATCTCACCGCACGCCGCGCGGCTGCTCATCGGACCGCGTCACACCCTGCTCGTTCCCGCTTCGGCGCTTCTCGGCGCGGCGCTGCTGATCGGCGCCGACTGTGCGAGCCAGGTCTTTGACGTCGGCACCGGCCCGATGCCGGTCGGCGTGTTTACCGCCCTGATCGGCGGGCCGGCATTCATCTGGCTGCTGAAGACCGGAAGGGGGCAGGCATGAAGCGTCGACGCCCACCGATTCCAAAATCCCCGCTGAGCGTCGACGGCTTGAGCTTCACCTACGGCGAGCTCCGCGCGTTGCGGGAGATCACCGTCACCGCCACTCCCGGCTGCATCACCGCGGTGCTCGGCCCCAACGCGGCGGGCAAATCCACCCTGCTGCGCTGCATCATCGGCGTGGAGAAACCCCAGCGGGGCGAGGTTCGACTCGGCAACCGCACCGTGCGCTCCCTGCACGCCCGGGACCTCGCCGCACGCATGGCGTACGTACCCCAGCGCTCCACCGTCGCTGCGTCCTTCACCGTGGGCCAGGTGATCGAGCTCGGCCGGTACGCCCTGCCGCCGGATCCGGCCCGGATCAACCACGCCATCGACGCGTGCGATCTGGCGGACCTGGTCGACCGGCCCTACCCCGCCCTTTCCGTCGGACAGCAGCAGCGGGTGACGCTGGCCCGCGCGCTGGCCCAGCTTGAACCGGGCGGCGTGATGGTGCTCGATGAGCCGACCTCCGCGATGGACTACCGCCATGTGGATCAGACCATGCGTCTGCTCAAACAGTGCGCGGACCGCGGCGCGACCGTCCTGATCGCGATGCACGATCTCGGACTGGCCGCGGACCTTGCCCGGGAAGCGTGGCTCCTGGATGAAGGAGCGATGATCGCGTCCGGCGAGACGTGTGACGTCCTGAACGCCGATCGGCTGCGGGCGGTGTACGGCGTGGACTTTCGCTGGCTTCGTGAAGATGGCCGCACGTGGCTGGTGCCGGATCGGCGGGAAGGATCGTGATCCCATGGCCGCCGCGTCACGATGAGCGCGGCGTCAGTTCCGTACGGTTGAGCCGGGCGTAGAGCTCACATCGTTCGAGCAGTTCCTCGTGTGTCCCCTGGTCAACCACCCGGCCGGCGTCCATGACGACAATTCGGTCGGCGTTGAGTACCGTTGACAGCCGGTGCGCGATCACCAGCGACGTACGGCCGGTACAGAACTCCTGAATCGCCGCGTTGATGTGCTCCTCCGACTCGGCGTCAATCTGGCTGGTCGCTTCATCGAGAATCAGGATGGCCGGGTCACGCAGAATCGCCCGTGCGATTGCAAGGCGCTGACGCTGCCCGCCGGAAAGCGATGCGCCCTGCTCCAGTAGATTGGCGTCGTATCCGCCGGGCACCTGTTGAATGAACGCATCGGCGTGGGCGCGTTTGGCGGCGTTCTCGATCTGTTCACGCGTTGCGCTTTCCACGCCAAAGGCGATATTCTCCCCGATCGTGCCGCGGAACATCACGGTTTCCTGCGTGACCACGCCGATCTGCTCACGCAGGCTGCGGATGGTGACGGTGGCGATGTCGATGCCGTCAAGTTCAATGGTGCCCTGATCGGGCTGAAGCAGGCGCGGCACGAGACTGAGCAGCGTCGTCTTGCCCGATCCGTTGGGCCCGACGATGGCGACGCGTTCTCCGTGCCGGATCTTCAGCGAGACGCCGTCCAGCGCGCGGCGCTCGGCGCCGGGGTAACTCAGCGTCACGTCTTTGTATTCGAGCGAGGTCGCATGGCGCGGCAGAGAGCGCGGGCTGTCCGAGCGGCGCTCTTCCGGATCGTCGCCGAGAATCTCCAGCAGTCGCCCGGCCGGCGCAGAGGCGGCCTGCAGTTCATTGACCAGCCCGGCGAGCGGGCGGAGCGATGCCCCGGCGACCCCGAGCGAGGCGAGAGCAAGAATGAACCGGTCGAACTGAAGCCCCCCGGCGAGAATCTGGTGCGCGGCCAGAAGCGCGAGCCCGCCG
>SLDM01000232.1 GCA_007125255.1 Phycisphaerales bacterium | reverse complement strand
TCGCCTGGCGCACCTCCGCCGGCTCACCGCCGGGGTCCATGCGCATGCCATCGGTAATCGGCCGGTAGAGGGTCAGCGAGGAGCCGACAATCGCGATCGCCGCCGCCAGGCCGAACCACTTCGTCTTGGAGAGCCAGATCTGCTCGCGGAGCGTCGTGGTCGGGACGAGATTCACGCTGATCGCCGCCCTGCCGGTCCCCTGGAGGGCAAGTCCGTACGCCGTCGCCATGTTGACCGCGTTCTCGGCAAACGAAGCAGCTTCACGACCGGCCACACTGATGCGCTTGTACTCATCGAGCCGCGCGACATTGAGCTGAAGCTGCTGGCCGAGATACTTCCGCAAGCCGGGGATCTTGAAGGTCGACCCCAGGCCGATCATGGTCTTCAGTTCCTGCTCGCGATGCAACGACTGGTAGTAGCCGATGGACCGCTGCAGGTCCTGCAGCAGGTCACTGAACACCGGGCGCATCGCCTGCATGATCTGCTTGGCGTACTTGCTGCTCGAGGCTTCCTGCTTGAGCTTCTCGGCTTTGGAATAGCTGAGTTTGAAGGCGTTGGCGATCGCTTCGGTGAAGTGGGTGCCACCGAGCGGGAAGGTGCGAATCCAGCAGCGTCCCTTCTCCACGATCACGACGTCCGTGGCCTGCGTGCCGATATCGAGGAAGATCACCGGATCGGCTTCGGACTTCAGGTTGAGGTCGTACGCCATCGCGTTGTAGACCGCGACTGGGCTCAGCGTCATCGCTTCCGGTGAGACGCCCAGTTCGCCGTAGAGTTCCAGCTTCTGCTGAACGCGGTCGCGCGTGATTGCGAAGATGCCGACTTCAATCTCCGGCGTGTCTTCGGACGTAAAGGTCTCGTAGTCCCACTCGACCTGATCGATCGGGAAGGGAATCTGCTGCACCGCTTCAAACTTGACGATATCGGGAACCTTCTTCGGCTCCACGGGGGGAAGCTTGGCGAACCGCGCGAAGGCCGAATGCCCCGGCACGCTCATGACCAGATGCTCACCTTCAAGGTCCTTCTGCGAAATGAACTGACCGAGGCTCAGGCGAACCATCTCGTCCTGATCGAGATCAGGCGTGGTCAGTACTCTCTTGTGCGGTATGACCGCAAAGTCGGTGACGGAGACTTGATCACCATCACGTTCGAGGCGCAGCGCCTTGATCGCGTAAGCGCCGATTTCGATACCCCAGGCCGATTTCATTGCCATGGTGTCGGGTACTCCGAATCCTGCTCAATGGAGCGCTGCAAGGCGAACGCTCCGAAACGCCGTGAATCATGAATGATAGCGAATGGATCGCCGCAGCGCGAAGCCGATTCACCGTGGAATTCCTGAGCAACCGGCCCCGAATCAAGGCTGCCGGATCGATCTCTACCGCTGACGAACGCACGATCACCGACTAGCATGACGCCTCCATGCGTCCCCTTTCGTTCCGAATCCAGACGCTCGGCTGCCGGGTCAACCACGCCGAATCGCGCGAGATCGAAACACTCTTGCGCGAACGCGGGCTCGTTCCGGCCGGAGAAGGCATGCCCGCAGACCTGGAGGTCGTCCATACCTGCAGCGTGACGCACTCCGCGGCGGCGAAGAGCCGCCAGGCCATTCGTCGCGCCCGCCGCCGCGCTCGCCCCCACGGTCCGGGCGAACTCATTCAGACGCCAGCCACCGGCGATCCATCGGGTCTGCTTCATCATCGAGTTCCAGGCGAAGGCGGCGACGAGCCACCCGTTCCGCCGAAAATTCTGGTCACCGGCTGTTACGCCGGAACCAACCCGCGCGACGCGGCCAATCTTGTCGACGCGCCGTCGGTCATCGCGCATCATGATGCTGACCCGGATGGCTCCAGAGCAACGCTGTTCATCGAGCGCCTGGCCGAACGGGTCGATGAATGGCTGAACCATCATCCACTTCATTCCATGTTACGCGGGAGCGGTGGTGAAAGTTCCCCATTCCACCGGCCAAATGAATCCAACGGCCCAAACGGGCTTCACCGGCCGGACCATCCCGATCCAGCCCATCATGATTCCGGTGCGGCCCGCATCCATCCCCTGCCCGTCGTGCCGCCCGCGCCGCGCGGCCGAATGGCCGGGGCCGGATCCTCCGCCCGGCACATCCGGGCCGAGCTGCGGATTCAGGATGGCTGTGATGCCCACTGCACCTTCTGCATCATCCCGAAAATCCGCAGGACGCTGCGGTCGAAATCCCTCCGCGATGCCGTCGAGGAGGCAAGACAGCTCGTCGAGCTCGGCCACAAGGAGATCGTCCTCACCGGCATCTTCATCGGGGCGTTCGGCCACGAAACCGCCCTGCGCCGCAAACAGACCCACCGCCACGCCCATCCGCTGGCCGACCTCGTCGACGCCGTCGCGCAAGTCGATGGCCTGCAGAGGCTTCGGATCAGCAGCATGGAGCCGGGGGACTGCTCCGAGCCGCTACTGGACGCGATGCTCGCCAACCGGCCGATCGTCGTGCCGCACCTCCATCTGCCGCTACAAGCGGGGAGCGATCGGATCCGCCGGCGAATGAACCGGCAGTACACGGTCGCCGACTACCGGGCGATGATCGACCGGGTAAACGAATCGCTTACCATCGATGGATTGCCGCCAGCCATCACGACCGACATCATCTGCGGATTTCCGGGTGAGACCGAAGCGGACTTTTCCGCGACCCAGAGCCTCGCCGAACGCGTCGGCTACCTGCATATGCACGTCTTTCCCTTCAGCCCCCGTGCCGGCACGGCCGCGGCCCGGTGGCCCGACCACTTTGTCGATGACCGGACCCGGAAGGCCCGTGTCCGTTCGCTGATCGACCGCGAACGCGACCCCGGGGACGGGCTGGCAATCCGCTACCTTCGCCGACTCCGCGGCCGGACGGTCCGCGTGATCCTCGAACAGCCGGCCAAGGGCCGCCCGGGATGGATGAGCGGCCGATGTGATCATTACGCGGAAATTCAGGTGCCGACCGATCGGCCGCGCGGTACGCTGATGTATTGCACCGTGACCGAGGTCACGCCGCATGAGCTCATCGGCCGGCCGGTGCGCGACGCGCTTGCCCTGCCGGTGCTGACTCCGGCCTGAGTGGGTGGCCCCCTCCGAATCCCCCCGTTTCCCCCCGTTTCATCCAATTCCTCCCCACGACGATTGACCATGACTACCCCCGATCCGAAGAAGTCCTCCGCTTCGAGTCTCGACTCGAAGCTCGAAGCTGAAATTGAAGCGGCGCTCGGCGACATGTCGCTCGATGACATGATGGATGTCAGCGACACGAAGCGCGCCGCCCCGGCCGCCCCCGGCCAACAGGTTGGCGGTCGCGGCGGCGGTTCTCAGCGTGAAGAGAAGACCGGCCTCATCGTCGATGTCCGCGACCGGGAGGTCTACGTCGAGTTCGGCCCGAAGTCCCAGGGCGTCTGCCCGCTCGACCATTTCAGCGAACCGCCCCAGCCCGGCACGAAGGAGAACTTTCTCGTCGATCGCTACGACAGGAAGGAGGGCCTGCTCATTCTCACCCGGCCCGGCTCGGTGCAGAAGGCCGAGTGGGAGTCGCTGGAGATCGGGCAGACCGTCGAAGCCCGCTGCACCGGCGTCAACAAGGGCGGCCTGGAAATGGAAGTCGCCAAACACCGCGCCTTCATGCCCGCCGGACAGGTCGATGTGCGCCATATCGCCGAACTCGAGGTCTTCGTCGGAGAGAAAATGCCCTGCGAAGTGATCGAACTCGACCGCCAGCGCGGCCGCATCATCCTCAGCCGCCGCAGCGTGCTCGAAGCGGAACGGGGCCGGCTGCGGGAGAACCTGCTGGAAAATCTCGAGGTCGGTCAGCAACTGCCCGCGGTCATCACCAGCATTCAGCCGTACGGCGCGTTTGCCGACCTCGGCGGCATGGACGGGCTGATCCATATCTCCGATCTCAGCTACGAACGGATCAACGATCCTTCCGAAGTCGTCAAGGAAGGTGATCAGGTCGAGGTGCGCGTATTGAAAATCGACACCGCCCAGGACCCGCCGCGCATCGGGCTCGGCCTCAAACAGACGATGAGCGATCCCTATGAAGAGAAGGCCGGCGCGATCAGCGAAGGCGACGAAGTCACCGGCAAGGTGACCAAGCTCATGGCCTTCGGAGCTTTCGTCGAACTCTCACCCGGCGTGGAAGGGCTGATCCACATCTCCGAACTCAGCCACGAACGCGTGCACAAGGTCAGCTCGGTCGTCAAGCCCGGCGAGCTCGTCAAGGTCAAGGTCGTCTCCGTCGATCACGACAACCGGCGCATCGGTCTCTCACTCAAGCAGATGGCCACCAAGGAGCAATCGGAGAACTTCGACCGCGGCGAAGATCCGGAGATGCGCAAACTCAAGGCCCAGCTCAGCGAGAAGTTTGGCGAGCTGAAGGGGGGGCTTGGTTAAAGGCACGAAGGCACGAAGGCACGGAGGGACGGAGGGAAAGTGACGAAGTGACGAAGTCCTTCGTGTCCCGGTACCCTCCGTCGCTCCGTTACTCCGTTACTTCGTTACTTCGCCCCTCCCGGGTTCCATACATATAAATTGGAGATCGAAGAGTGCCGCATCGCGTTTCACTTGCCATCCTCATGGTGGCCGCCCTGATCGGTTCCGGTTGTACCTGCGACCTTCATGAAGCCAGCCGGTCCGGGTCACTGGAGGCCGTCCAGGAGTGCCTTCGCCACG
>SLDM01000266.1 GCA_007125255.1 Phycisphaerales bacterium | reverse complement strand
GATCACCCCCTGGATAGTCAAGACACCGGCTGCGCCGGCCGGATGAGAGGGACGGGAACGGCTGACCGATTGGCCCGCTTCGTTCCGCTTCCCCTGCGGCCCGGCACCTCCGCGGCAAACCCCCAGACCCGTACGATCCTCCGATCGTTTGAGACCGACCCATGACGAACCTGACCGAAACCCGCATGATTCAACTGTCAAACCTTTCGAGCATCGAGCCGACCCCGGCCGATCGCGCTCCGACGTGGCTGCGTGAGCTTGCCCAGCGCGCCATCGTCCGTTTCAGCGAGACGGGACTGCCGACCACCCGCGATGAAGAGTGGCGGCTGACCAGCGTCAAGCCGATCGCCTCGACCGGCTTCCGCGTGCCGGAAGAACTGCCCGCGAACATCAGTGCCCGGGATCTCGACCGGTTCGACATGCCCGGCCTCGAGGGGCCGAAGCTCGTCTTCATCAACGGCCTCTACGCGCCGAATCTGTCCGATATCGGAGCGCTCTCGAGCGGCGTGCGTCTCATGCCGCTGAGCGAAGCGTTCAACGAGCTCAGCGACGAACTGGAACTGCACCTCGGCCGGTACGCCGACATCGAGAAGGACGCCTTCACCGCGCTCAACACCGGCTCCTTCCGTGAAGGCGTCTTCGTGCACGTACCGAAGGGGGTGAAGCTCGACAAGCCGATCCGCATTCTGAATGTTTCCGATGCCCGCAGCGAGCCGATCATCACCCATCCGCGCAATCTGATCGTGGGCGGCGACGAAAGTGAGTTCACCGTCATCGAGGACTACGTTTCGACGAGCCAGGACGTGCATTTCACCAATGCCGTCACCGAAGTCGTCGTCGGCCGCAAGGCGAACGTGTCACACTACCTGATCGAACGGGAGAGCGAGAAGGCGTTCAACATCTCCACGCTGCAGATTCAGCAGGAAGAGCAGAGCAACTTCGCCTCGCACACCGTGCTGCTCGGCGGATCGCTGGTACGCAACAATGTTCGCCCGGTTCTCAACGGCGAACGGTGCGACAGTCTGCTCAACGGCCTGTACCTGCCCGCCAAAAAGCAGCACATGGACAACCACATGCTGGTGCACCACGCCCGGCCAAACTGTGACAGCCGGCAGTTCTACATCGGCGTGCTCGACGATGACGCCACCGCGGTGTTCAGCGGGCGGATCATCGTCGACCAGATTGCGCAGAAGACCGACGCCAAGCAGCACAGCGGCAACCTCCTCCTGACCGATCGCACTCGCATCAACACGCATCCGCAGCTGGAGATCTACGCCGATGACGTCAAGTGCACCCACGGGGCCACGATCGGTCAGCTCGATGAGGATGCGATCTTTTACCTCCGCGCCCGCGGTCTGAGCAAGGCCGCGGCCCGCGGCATGCTCATTCATGCCTTCGCGATGGAAAGTCTCGAACGGATGCAGGTTGCCCCGGTCAAGGACTTCATCGAACAGGAACTGCTGAAGCGCCTGCCGGAGGCAAGCGCGTGAAGAAGATGATGTGAGGGGGGAAGTGACGAAGGCACGAAGGCACGAAGTGGGGTGGGGTGGTGTCGCGGCGCTTGGTTGCAGGTGGCGAAGACTCTCTTTGATCCAAGAAAATGCACTCCAATTGACTACGAGTACATCCAACCCGGCGGCGACGATGTTTGATCTTGACGCGGTGCGCGCGGAGTTTCCCATCCTGCAGCAGCAGGTGCACGGCAAGCCGCTGATCTATCTTGACAGCGCGGCCACCACCCAGAAGCCGCAGTGCGTCATCGACGCGGTCCGCGCGTACTACGAGCACGACAACGCCAACGTCCACCGCGGCGTGCACACGCTCAGCCAGCGGGCGACCGAAGGCTACGAGCACGCCCGCGACAAGGTCCGGACGCTGCTCAATGCGCGGGACCGCGCGGAGATCGTCTTCACCCGCGGGACGACCGAGGCGATCAACCTGGTCGCCGCAGCGTGGGGACGAACGAATCTGCGCGAAGGCGATGAGATCCTCATCACCCACATGGAGCACCACTCCAACATCGTGCCGTGGCAGCTCATCTGCGAGCAGATGAGCGCAAAGCTCAGGGTCGCGCCGGTCACCGATTCCGGCGAGCTGGATCTGGACGCGTTCAAGTCGCTGCTCACCGGGCGCACGAAGCTCGTTGCCTGCGTGCATGTCTCCAATGCGCTCGGCACGATCAATCCGGTCCGCGAGCTGACCCGGCTTGCGCACGAGGCCGGCGCGGCCATGCTGATCGACGGGGCGCAGGCCACCCCGCACCTGAGAGTCGATGTGCAATCGATCGGCTGTGACTTTTACGCGTGCAGCGCGCACAAGATGTACGGCCCGACGGGGATCGGCGTTCTCTACGGACGCAAGGAACTGCTCGAGGCCATGCCGCCCTATCAGGGTGGCGGGGAGATGATCAAGTCCGTCACGTTTGAGAAAACGATCTACAACGATCTGCCGCACAAGTTCGAAGCCGGTACGCCCAACATCGCCGGAGCGATCGGCTTCGGCGCCGCGGTGGACTTCCTGAACCGGATCGGTCTTGACCAGATCGCCCGCCACGAGCAGAGCCTGCTGGATCACGGCATGTCGCTGCTCGAGAAGGTCGAAGGGCTCATCCAGATCGGCCGGGCGAAGGAGAAGGCCGGGGCGATGAGCTTCATTCTGGAGGGCATGCATCCCTACGACGTCGCGCCGATTCTCGACTACGCCGGACTGGCGGTACGCGACGGACACCACTGCACCCAGCCGCTGATGGAGCGCTTCGGTGTGACGGCGACGCTCCGCGCTTCGCTCGGCGTCTACAACCGGCGCGAGGACCTCGAAGCGCTGGTCGCCGGAATCGAAAAGGCCCGCACCATGCTGCTCTGATCGAGCCGCCCCCGCCAACACATCCAACAGCTTCAGTCGCGCCCCCTATCATTCCCCGATGCCT
This sequence comes from Phycisphaerales bacterium, assembly GCA_007125255.1. Lineage (GTDB taxonomy): Bacteria > Planctomycetota > Phycisphaerae > Phycisphaerales > SM1A02 > SKZB01. The sequence goes on along the minus strand of SLDM01000266.1, from coordinate 1,781 downwards.
TGATCTCTTGACGCCTCACCCTCGAGCCCCCCACCCGATGCCCCAGAGCGACGTCCAACTCGATCGCATCATTGAGACCTTCGAGTTTCTCGATGACTGGGAGGAGCGGTTCGCCTACCTGATTGACCTGGGCAAAAAGCTCCCCTCCATGGAAGCCGCAGACAAGAACGAAGCCAACCGCGTCCACGGCTGCCAGGCGACCGTCTGGCTCAAGCCGCACCTCGCCGCGGAGGACCCGCCCCGGCTTGAATTCAGCGCGGAGTCGGATGCGTTCATCGTCAACGGCCTGATCGCCATTCTGCTCAGCGCGTACAACGGCCGCTCCCCCCGGGAAGTGGCGGAGTACGATGTCGAGGGATTGCTGAAACGGCTCGGGCTGGAAGAGCACCTGAGCCCGACCCGGCGCAACGGCCTGCATTCGATGATCGGCCGCATCCGGGAACTGGCATCGCACGCGGCCAACGGCACGATGGAGAAACCGACATGAGTTCGGACATGGATAAGGACATGGACAAGTTGGACACCGATGCCCTGCGCCAACGCGTGATCGCCGCGATCAGGACGGTCAAGGACCCGGAGATCCCGGTGAATCTCTACGACCTCGGGCTGATCTATGACCTGGAGATCAATGAGCGCGGCGAGGTGCACGTCACCATGACGCTGACCACGCCCAACTGCCCGGTGGCCGACGCCCTGCCCTCGAGCGTGAAGGAAGCCGTCCGCAAGGTCGACGGGGTTTCGAAGGCGACGGTCGAGCTGACCTGGGACCCGGCGTGGACCCCGGAACGACTCTCCGAGGATGGCCGCGCCGCGATGGACATGATGGGCATCGATGCGGCAAACCCCTCCGCGGGCGCGAAGTTCACCGGCCTGAGCGTCGGGCGCACCTCGGGATCACGGCGCCCCGGCCGGCGGTGAAGGTTACGGACGGAGCGACGGAGGGGCGCTTCGACGAAGGGATGAAGATCAGCGGGTGCCATGCTTCGTTCCGCAGGGCGAAGCATGACGCATGAGGCGCGAACGGCGCAACCCTGCTTGCTTCACGCTGCGCGATGAAGCATGGCACCCGGTTCCACTTCTCGATTCCTCGATCCTTCCCCTTCGCCCCTCCGTCGCTTCGTCGCTTCGTCGCTTTCTTTAAAACTCAACACTCAACAGCTCACCCGGCGTCAGCCCGTGGCCTTCGGGCAGTTGAATGAGCACCGGCCGCCCCCATTCGGGAACCTGCGGATCCCGCCGCTGGTGTTCCGGCACCAGCTCGACCTGGGCGCCGAGTTCCAGAATCTTCGCGTGAACTCGATCGCGCACGCGGCTGAACTGGCGGAGTGTCACCCGTTCGCCCACCTCCACCGACAGTGGATTTCGCTCCCGGACGTAACTCACCACCCGATCGGACTCCGGCCGGGCAAGCGTGACGATCGGCTCACCGGCCCGTGCGGTTTCGCCCGGCCGTCGATGAACATGCGTAATCATCCCGGTGTCCGGCGCGCGAAGCTCCAGGGATCCAATCGCCAGCTTGAGCTCATTCAGCTCCGCATCGTGTACGTCCAGCGCAGCGCGAAACGGCGCGAGACGCGCTTCCAGATCATCCGGGGCAACCTCGGGCAGGAGGGCCAGTTCCGCTTCGGCCTCATCCAATTCCTCGCTCGCGGCAGCCTGGGCACGCTCGTTCTCCTGGCGGCGCGTCCGGACGACGTCGCGCTGCAGGCGGGCTTCAAGCAGACTGAAATCCGTCTCCGCCCGCTCGGCGACCAGCTGCTGAAGTTGATCGACGCGCTCGG
>SLDM01000237.1 GCA_007125255.1 Phycisphaerales bacterium | reverse complement strand
CGCACTCGGCTGTCAGACCGCGCCGCCGCCGGCGCTGAGCGGACTGCCCGATGAACCACAGGAACCGAATGAAGCGGATGCGATCGACGTGCCGCAGGCGAGCGGGCACGGCCTTGAAGCGGTTATGACGGCTCTGGAGTCGCGCACCATCGAGGCGTGGCTGCGCGCGCTGCCACGATCGGCGGAGGAGCCGCCGCTTCCGGTGCTGGCCGCGACGCGCTACCGGGCGGTTCCGACCGGGTTTGATCGGAAAGGGACCCGGGGAAGCCGCGATGAAGTGGCCATCTGCGGCTTGCCGCAGATCTCGGTAGAGCGGCGCGGCGGGGATGGCGGGGAGCGACACTGGCTTCGCCTGGTCGAACCGTGGACCGGCGCGGTGACCTGGCACGGGCCGTTCAAACTCGACGCCTCCGGCGAGGTGGTGATTCTGCCCGGCGGGGAGTAAGTGGTCAATCGACGGAGCCACGGAAGGGGGTATCGAAGGGACCAGGCGGCGCGGCGGACATTCCTGGAGGTCCGGCTCGATGGTCCGGCTCAATGGTCCAGTTCATCGGCCCGTCCGCTGGATCTCCGCATTCTGCGGGAATGACGGAGTCAGGACGCTCACCGACGTGGCCGGCCCAACAATGCCTTCAAGCCTCCGCCCCTCCGTTGGGACGACGCGAGAATGCGACGATTCTGTTCATGCCTGCCGCCAACCAGGCCGGACGACGCGGGACCAGCGGCACCGGTTCATCAAAGTCGGGACCGGGATAAAGCTTCCGGTTCGGTGGAGAGGAAGCTCATCTCCGCACGCCTTTGGACATCTGCCCGAGTCACCAGAGGGTGCCCCTGCCCGCGAGCGCAGCAAGTCGGCCGTCCCGTCGCGCCGGATGCGACGCATCCTCGAAACCGCCGATGGATGCACCAAGCCCGGTGAACTCGGCCTCCTCCCTTCGTCGCTCCGTGCCTTTGTGCCTCCGTGCCTTCATCCCTTTCCTGAGAAGCTCTCATCCGTGCGGGGCCACTTGCGCAGATTCCTGAAGCGCCTCTTTTCTTGTGCTTTCTTGCTCGCTCGAGTCCACGTCCATATTGCACGGGAGCCGTCCCGGTTGAAGCGATCCGCCTACCCCCAGTTGGCAAGCAGGATGAGCAGGTCGTCCACGTCGACCTGGCCATCACCATTCAGGTCGCCAGTGCACAAATCCTGCTCAGCAGCGCACAGACACTCTTGGGCGCAACCGTCGTTTGCCCCTTCGGCGCAGAGAGCGTCCCACTGGGTGTTACAGCAGAAGGGGTCCTTGTTGCACACGCACGCTTCACACGAAGGGTCGCCGGGGCAGCCCACTCCGGAGGAAGCGTTGCAGCAATCCGGAGGCGGGGGCGGGAGTGTCGGACATTCGCCCCAGTTCTCGAGAAGGATCAGGAGATCCAGGACGCTCATCGAGCCGTCGCCGTTCAAGTCCGCCGGATTGGGCAGGGGGCAGCCGTACCAGGCCGCGACGCCGTTTGCGTCTGAGCCAAACGACCCACCCACGATCAGGGCGCCGGCGTGTTCGACCATGGCTTCCGGAAGACCGGTGATGATTCCACTGCCAACGGAATGCCATGCCGATCCATCCCACCGGGCGATGTTGCTTGTATCGGTGGCGCCGCCGGCATTCCAGAAGCTGCCACCGACGTAGAGATATCCTTTGTAGGAGGCGAGCGCGCTGACGTAGGGATGTTTCTTGACAGGCGATCCCCCGTTGAGGGGCTGCCAGGACGACCCGTCCCACTGGCGGACGACATTCCAGAAGTCGCCGCCGGCAAACAAGTCGCCGTCATGGATGGTGAGGTCCAGGATGCCGTCCAATTGAGGACTCACGCTGCCCATCGCATGCCAATCGGCGCCGTCCCATCGCGCGGCGTGGTTGACGGCGACATCGCCGGCCGTCGTGAAAACTCCTCCCACAATCAGGTCGCCGCCATGAACGTAGAGTGCGTTGGCCGCCGCATCCGCCGAGGAAGTCACCCAGTCGACCCCGCCCCCCAGCGGACGCCATGCTGCGCCGTCCCACCGCGCGATCCCGGTCGCGTCGACCTCACCCGCCCTCGTAAACGAGCCGCCCGCGATGAGTTCGCCGTTGTACACGCTCAGCGCAGTGATGGTGCCGTTCACGCCTTCGCCGAGCGGATGCCATTGTGAGCCGTCCCACCGCGCGATGCGATCAACCGGTGCGCCGCCGGCGGAAATGAACGAACCGCCGGCAATCAGATCGCCCTGGTACTCCGCAAGAGCGAAGACGCTCGTCGACCAGGCGGGTCCGCCGACACCTTCGCCGAGCGGATGCCACGTCGAGCCGTCCCACCGTGCCGTCCCGTTCACCGTGACGTTGCCTGACATGGTGAAGTTGCCGCCGGCGATCAGCTCGCCGTTGAACTCTAAAAGGTCGTAAACGATGCCGCCGAGGCCGGGCTGACCGATCGATGTGTCCCAGTGCCCGACGCAAGAGTCTGCAGCGCCGGCATCACCGACTGCGGTCAGAAGTGTGGCTGCGCATATCGCCGGCAGAAAACGAACCTGGCGACCTTCTGCATGGCGCCCCTGAATTCTGCAATTCGTTGTGCCCTCCGTGCGGAATGCGTGGGAAAGGCCGATTTTACCCTTGAGTGTATACACGACCCGGGCCGCGCGAGGACCCAGCCGGTCCCACAGGTCGTTCGGAGCCGTCGCCCGCCGCAGCGACGACTGCTCACCGTGCCACGTCATAAAGCACGACAACTCTCGTCACAACAGATGATTACGGCTTCGCGCCCTGGCGTTCGGGGCTCTCCCGGTGGCTCCCGATCCCGGCTATCAGAGGCCTACTCGAAGACTGGCTCCTCACCCGTCTGCAATCGTTCCGGAGTCCAGCCGCCGATTTGAGGATACTGATGCAGCAAACTCTCACAGGAAGCAGCGTCCTTGTACCACGCACTTGCCAGAAATGCCGGTAGCCGATCCGCTTCAGCCAATACAGATGCGTCATGACTGTGAATCATGACTCCATGAAAGCCAGTAAAGATACCGCGATCCATGACGTACACCCCCATCCTATAGGACGGCGACGTGTTGACCTGCAATATCGCACCACTGTCCAATGACGACTCATACCACACAACGTCGTCGAAAGTCTGAAGATGTTTCACCTTTCGCTTGGTTCGAGGCCATCCCAGCTTCGAGACAAGTCGATCGACATTCTCGTGTTCATTTTCTGATGTCTTCACTTGACCCGCCCAAAGTCAGCCCGACCGATCTGCATTCACGGTTTCTTTCGTACTTGGCTTGACCTCGATCTCGGGCAGCGACCCGCCCGCATCCAGCACATCGCGCACGGTGCGGGCGATCGAGACCGGATCGAGGCCGGCTTCTTCGAGTTGCTCGCCGCGGCCGCCCTGGTAGATCCAGCTCTCCGGCAGGGCCAGGCGGGTGATCTTGCGCGTCTCCAGCCCCGCATCGCTCGCGGCATCCAGAACGCACGAACCGAACCCGCCGGTGATCGAATGATCTTCCACGGTGATGATCGGAATGTCGCGTTCCACCAGCGAGCGGATGAGTTCAAGATCAACCGGCTTGGCGAAGCGGGCATCGTAGACGCTGACTTTGTACTCTCCGTGACCGTTGAGATGATCGAGCGCCTTGATCGCGTTGATCGCCATCACCCCGTAGCCGAGGATCGCCAGGTCCGGCTCTTCGTGCGTGAGAAGCGGCCGGGCCTTGCCGATTTCAAATGGCGGGCATTCATCGGCGAAAAGATCGCTCACACTGTCGCGCGGATAGCGCACGGCGGAAAGTCCCTTGTCGTAGTGCCGCATCAACTCGAGCGATGCCCTGAGCGACGGTTCATCCATCGCGGCCATCAGCACCGCGTCGGGGAAGACGCGCAGGATCGACACATCGCAGAAACCGTGGTGCACCGCTCCGTCGCCGCCGACGAGACCGGCCCGGTCGAGGCAGAGCCGGACGGGCAATCCCTGCAGCGCGACTTCCTGGAAGACCTGGTCGAACGCCCGCTGAAGGAACGTCGAGTAGACCGCGAAGAACGGTTTCCAGCCGGTCTTGGCGAGTCCGGCCATCATGTCCATCGCGTGTGATTCACAGATGCCCGTATCCCACGCCCGGTCGGGGAACATCGGGATGACCGTGTTCAGCCCCGTGCCATCCGGCATCGCGGCGGTCGCGGTGACGATTTTCTCATCGCGCTCCATCACATCGATCAGCGCGTCGGCGAAGGCGGCGGTGAATCCGCGCCCGCCGGATTTCATTTCCGTGCGGCAACCGCTGACGGTGAAGGGCTTGGGTGAGTGGAAGGCGGTGGCATCGCTCTCGGCGAAGTCGAACCCCTTGCCCTTGACGGTGTGGACGTGCAGCACCATGGGCCGATCGAAATCCTTGACTTCAATCAGCATGTCGATCATGCCGCGAATGTCGTGGCCGTCGATCGGGCCGACGGTCAGCAGGCCGAAATGCTCGAACCACGCGTCTTCGGCGATCGCGTCCTTGACCATTTCCCCCGCGCGGTGGTACATCTCGCCGATGAATGATCCGCCGGGAAGATTGTCGAGGGCGCCCTTCGCGGCCCGCTTCATGGAGAGGTAGGCGGGGTTGACGCGCACGCGGTCGAAATACTGCGCGACCGCGCCCTGCGGCTTGGCGATCGACATGCCGTTGTCGTTGAGCACGACGAGGAACTGCCGCTGGAGGGTTCCCGCGT
>SLDM01000505.1 GCA_007125255.1 Phycisphaerales bacterium | reverse complement strand
AGTGCGAGATGGAAGGACGATCACCCGACGAAAGTTGGGCGCCCAGTGGACAAAGGGTGGGTGCCACGGCCAGCGAGCGCAGCGAGTCGGCCGTGCCGAATGCAAGCGCGATCACCGGACCGAGCTGCGACGCTCAGTCAGAGCCCCTCGATGCCTTGATCCCTCCCCTCCGTGCCTCCGTGTCTTTCTCCGTCACTCCGTCACTCCGTCACTTTTTCTCATTTTTTTTCCTCTTTTCCCCGATGCCCGCTCCTTGTACCCCAACGACGGTCGATATACTGGGAATTCTTCGGAAGTCAGAGACTGCACGTCACAGTTCTGCACGGTTCGGCTGCGTCTGGCCTGATCGGAATGTTTGACGGATTGGAAAGGCCGGAGCATGGCAACCGGAATCGTTTCAAAGTTCATGGACAACAAGGGATTCGGCTTCATCACCCCCGATGATGGCGGCAAGGATATCTTCGTCCACTTCAGTGACATCAAGACCGACGGCTTCAAGTCGCTTCGTCCCGGACAGCGCGTCGAGTTCGACCTCTCCCAGGAAGAGCGTGGCCCGAAGGCCTCGAACGTCGTCCCGCTCTCGTAATCCGCGGTCATTGACCGCCACTGACGGGCACCTGCGGATCACCCAGGTCAACCCCGTCCCATAAATTGCGCATCAGGAACCGGCCGCGACGATCGTCGCGGCCGGTTTTTCTCTTCTGTGGGCAATCGACGCGGCGCGGGTGGCCCGGGCCATTCTGCGGGATAAGCTTGACCCATGTCAGCCGGCAGCGGACTCGGCGCCTTCGGCGCGCTGATCATTCCGATCTCCATCACCGCCCTGATCCTGAAGGATCGGGGCGTGGTTTCGGCTTTCCTCAAGGCCGGCGCCATCTCGCCGCAGACCGCGCGCAAGCCCGGTTCGCTCTCGATCACCCGCCGGTACATGATGGACGGCCCGATTCACCGACGGACGCTCGTGGCGACCGGCGACGGGCGGTACTGGGTCGACCGGCCCCGACTGCAGCAACACCGCCGGCGGCTGTTCACGGCGATGGGCCTCCTCTCCGCCGGCCTGATCGCGCTGGGGAGTTATCTGTTCATCGGCTCGTGATGCGCCGCGCCGTCCGCCCCGGCCCCGGGCCGCTGCAGAATGCGGATCGTCGTGACGAGGAGGAGAACGAACCCCGCCAGCGCAAAGACCGCCCCGCCACAGCAGGGAGTGAAAATCCGGACCATCGTTTCGGTCAGCGAACCTTGACGCAAGGCCAGCACGAATGGAGGCGTCGTCGAGCCATCTTCGAAGACCGCTTCCAGCACGAAATCACCCGGCTGATCGACCTCGAACGACATCAACACCTCCCCCTCTACGCCACCCGACTGGCCCCCCATTTGGTAGGTCACGACTCCACCCGTCCCCACCAGAGGGATCACGCGTCCGTCGTCAGACGCGCGCAGTTCGTACTGCATCGGTGGAAGATTGCGTGGCGAGGTGATGATCCGTCCGTCAACCTCGCTCCGGAATTCATGACTGATCGTGTACGTGCCGGCCTCTTCCAGGGTGAAACGCTCACTGCCCGGAAAGACCGACCGCTGCATGGGAATCACTTCATCCATGATCGCCATCCACCCAAGCACGCCACCGCCTCCGAGACCGATGACGAAAAGCAGGATGCCGATGACCAGCAGCGGAACACCGCGCGACTTGAAGAAAGATGCATTGGAGCCGGAATCGCCCGGAGTCATCGCCGAATTTTCAGCTCAGCCGAGATGAATGTCAACGATCGATCGCTTCGGCGATCCATCCCCCGCCGAGCACGGTTTCGCCCTCATAGCACACGACCGCCTGTCCCGGCGCGACCGCGTACTGCGGCTCATCGAAGGCGACTTCGAGTTCATCGGCGCCGCTGATCCGCACCCGCGCGGGAACCGGATCGGCGTTGTAGCGGATCTTGGCAGTGCACGCCCGCCACCCCGGATCGCTCCCGCCCGGTCTCGCGGGACCATCAACGAGCCAGTTGGTCTCGCGGGCCCTGAGTCCGGTCGCCTTGAGCTCTTCCCGCTCGCCGACCACGACGGTGTTGCTCGCCGGATCCTTGTGCACCACGTAAATCGGATACCCGAGGGCGACACCTACGCCGCGCCGCTGGCCGACGGTGAAGTGCTGCTGCCCCGGGTGTTCACCGAGGTCCTTCCCGCCGGTGTCGACGATGCGGCCCGGCTTGACCGCGCCGGGTGAGCGGCGGCTGACCAGACCGGCGTAATCCTGATCGGGCACAAAGCAGATTTCCTGCGAATCCGGCTTGTTGAAGACGGGCAGGCCGTACCGCTCCGCCATCGCGCGAACCTCGCTCTTCTGAAACCCGCCGATCGGGAGCATCATCTCCGCCAGCCGGTCCCTGGGCGCGCCGAAGAGAACGTAGCTCTGGTCCTTCTCATGATCGACTCCCCGCCGGAGCGACCAGCCGCTCCCGTTTGATCGTTCCACGCGGGCGTAGTGCCCCGAGGCCACGAACGACGCATCGATCTGCCGGGCGTACTCGTGCAGTTTGCCGAACTTGAGCCAGTCGTTGCAGCGCACGCACGGGTTGGGCGTGCGACCGGCGTTGTACTCACCGACGAAGTAATCGATGATCCGGCCGAAATCCTTCTTGAAGTTGCAGACGTAGAACGGGATATCGAGTTTCGCCGCCACGATCCGCGCATCGGCCGCATCGTTGATCGAACAGCACCCCTGCTTCCCGATGCGGATCTTCTTCGGATCACACGCCATCTGCTCTTCTTCAAACGGGGCAAGCTCATCCAACGTCTCTCCGGGCGATCCGAGGCGCATGAAGCAGCCCACGACGTCGTAGCCCTGTTCCTTGAGCAGGGCCGCGGCGACCGAGGAGTCGACCCCGCCGGACATCGCGACGAGAACCTTTTCCTTGGTCGGGGCCTTCGTTGGGAAAGAGTGCGTTCCGGGCATGGCGGTGATTGTAGGCCCGGGGCCGGGGCGATTACCATGCCGGTGATGCTGATCTACGCGGGAATCGATGAAGCCGGATACGGCCCCATGCTCGGGCCGCTCAGTCTCGGCGCGACGGTCTTCGTCCTGCCGGATCACGATCCTGCCGGCGGCGCGCCGGATCTCTGGCAGCGGCTCGAGGAATCGGTCTGCCGCTCCAAACGCGATCGCCGCCAGCGCCTGGCGGTGGACGATTCCAAGAATCTCAAGCTCGCCGGGTCCGGCAAGGCCCATCCGCTCAAACATCTCGAACGGGGCGTGCTGGCTTTTCTCGGGCATTTCGGCGGGCGGCTGCCGGAGCAGGACGCGGACCTCTTTTCGCTTCTCAACGTGAATTGTCCCGAGACGCCCTGGTACGGAACCCGTTCCCCCCTGCCCCTCGCCCACGACGCCGATGAACTTCGCATCGTGATCAGCCGGCTCGCGCGCAATCTGGCAGAAGCCGGCGTCGAGTTTGCCGGCATGACCTGCGAAGCGATCGACGCCGGCGCGTTCAACGCGCAGGTCGCCCGGACCAACAGCAAGGCGGGCGTCAATCTCATGGCCGCGCTGCGCCTGGTCGACCGCATCTGGCGGAAGTGGCCGGATGCTCATCCGCGGGTGATTCTTGATCGTCACGGTGGCCGCACGCACTACCGGGAGGATCTGCAGGTCGCCTGGCCGGATGCTCACCTGACGATCCTCGCGGAACAGGCGGAGATCAGCCGTTATCGGCTCGATCGGAGCGGCGGGCAGCTCACGGTGAGTTTTGAGTGTGAAGCGGACCGGACGCACCTGCCCGTCGCCCTCGCTTCGATGACCGCCAAGTACGTCCGCGAACTCTTTATGCTCCGCCTCAATCGATACTTCTGCGGGCAAGCTCCGGAACTGAAACCCACCGCCGGCTACGTTCAGGATGCCCGGCGGTACCTCCGCGAGATCGATTCGATTCTGGATGGTCAACGGCTCGACCGAACGGCCCTCATCCGGTGCCGCTGAGCTGGCGAAGAAGCTCCCGACCGCGCGATACTCCCGGACCGTCAAACGCTGCGGTTTATTCGCCCCAGGCAATCCAGCCGGTCTGCGCGCCGCATGAATCGCGTGCGCTTGCCCCGCTCCCCCGAAGTCACTGATCCGGCGGCGCGGGACGGCCGATGCTCGGCCAGACGTGTCGACAAGGCGTGTCGACACACACGAACCGCAGGGAGAAACCAGCATGCGCCGATCAATGTTGCTTACCGTGCTTGCCCCGATGGCATTGGCATGTGTGACGGGCTTTGCGGCCCTCACCCTCACCGGATGCGCGAGCCCGAATCAGCATCTGAGCTGGGACCCCGATGGACAGCCGCGCACGGATCATCCCGAGCAGCAGTGGTGGCACTATGAATTCGTCTACCACCCGCAGGCGCAGCTCTACTACGAGCCGTACACGAAGCGGTACTTCTGGTTCAATGGACTCGACCAGGAATGGATGACGGGCGACCAGCCGCCGAAGGGATTCTCGATCGACCCCACGGTCTCCAAGGTGGTTCGCGTCAAGACGCGGGAGCCGCACATGGATCATGTGACCGTGCTGGCGGTCGCCGGGCCGCACTGGCAGACCGGCCGACCGTCGTCGTGGGAGACCGGACAGGTTGAAAGCTCTACTCCGTACGCCACTGTGCGCTATAGCGAAGACCAAGACTGACGATGCGGTTGAGCAGATCGCCGTAGGAGAGACCGGCGTGCTCCGCTGACTCTGCGAAATCTTCACCGTAGGCGAGGTT
>SLDM01000293.1 GCA_007125255.1 Phycisphaerales bacterium | reverse complement strand
TGTCGATGATCCGGGCGGGACGGGCCGAGGCGGTTGGGGCGAAAAATTGAGAGTTTCTGTCGGGAGCGGTATCCTGAGGACTGGCCAGATGCCCGCCGCCGGCGCGGGGCAGACGGGTGAGCGGCGTCTTCAATCCGCCGGAATCAGGATGTGGAAGTTGATGAGAAGCAAGAGATTACCGTTTGCCGGTCTCATGCCGTCCGCTGTACTCATGGCGGCCCTCTGGCTGATGCCGTTGGGTTTGACCGGATGTTCCGGGGTGGAGAAGGCCACGCCCCGCCCCCAGGCGGCGCGGGTCGATATGAACACCTCTTCGATGGACATTCCGCGCATGATGCGGGGGACGGTCGCATCCGAGGCGATGCTCGACGGCTACCGGCCGGTCGTGGCCAGGGGGTACGGGCTTGTGGTCGGGTTGAGCGGGACGGGGTCCCGGGAGGTCCCGCCGCAGCTCCGCGCCCACATGATTCAGGAGATGTCCCGTCGCGGCATCGGCAGCGAGCGTGAGGGGTTCGGCCACATCAAGCCGGAACAGATGCTCAACTCCGAAGACACCGCGGTCGTGGTGGTGGAAGCGGTGATCCCGCCCGCAGCGGTGCAGCGCCGTTCATCGCGCGGCCGGGAGATCTCCGGCACCCGTTTCGATGTTCGCATCTACGCCGATCCGCGCACCGGCACGAGCAGTCTCGAAGGCGGCCGGCTCTACACAACGGAGCTTCGTCCCGGCCCGCTGCGCACCGGCGGTGCGGAAGCCGCGCCGATCGCGCGGGCCCGCGGCCCGGTTTTCGTCAACCCCTTCGCCGAGCCCGGCGCGATCGAAAGCGATACGGTGACGCGCACCTCCGGCGTGATTCTCAACGGCGGCGAATCGACGCGCGACATGCCGCTCAAGCTGCGCCTGTTCAACCCGAGCCATATTCGCGCGGCCATCCTTCAGGATGCCATCAACACGCGTTTTCCGCAGGAGCGGGGCCAGCGGGAACAGACCGCACGGGGCGAGTCTGACAGCTCGATCGCCATCACCGTGCCCCCGTCCTACCGCAACCGCACCGAAGAGTTCGTGACGCTGCTGGAACACATGACCATTCGTCAGGCGGATATCGAATCGATCGCCGTCTCGGTGCGCCGCGCGCTGCTGGCCGATCCGGCCGATGCGATGACCGCGTCGTGGCGGTGGCAGGCCCTGGGTGAACGCGCCCTTCCGGTCATCAAGGAACTCTACGACTACCCGGAAGAGCTGCCGCGCCTGGCGGCCCTCCGTGCGGGGGCGAAGCTGAACGACGGGCTGGTCATCAATTACCTCATCGACATGGCCAGGACCGGGTCGCTGGACAACCGGTTGATGGCCATCGAACTGCTGGGCGAGATGCCCACCTACCCGCGCATCAACAGTGAACTGCACGCCCTGCTGAATGACGAGGACGTCGATGTGCGCCTGACGGCGTACGAAGCGCTGGTCGAGCGGAACGATCCGCGGCTCCGGCGCTATGCCGTGGACCGCAAGTTCGTGGTCGATGTCGTCGAATCCGATCACCCGATGATCTACATCACGCAGTTCGGTCAACCGCGGGTGGTTCTCTTCGGCGGAGAGAAGCTGAAGATCGACCGTCCCGTCTTCGTGCAGGCGTGGTCCAACCGCTTCATGGTCAAGGACCTCGAAGACAGCGATGAACTGGAGGTCTTTTTCCGAAAGGCGTCCTCCGACGAGCGGGGGGAGATTCACCGGGTCGAGCCGATCCTGGAGGACTTCGTTCAGTTCCTCGGCCATACCACGACCGTCGAGAAGCCCGCGGCCGGTCTCGGGATGAGCTACGGCGAGGCGGTCGGCGCGCTCTATCAGATCTGGCGGCAGGACTATATCCGGGCGGACTTCAAGGCGGAGCAGGACCGCATTCTCGCGGCAATCATGCGCCAGGAAGAAGAGAGCGATGTCACCGATCGTCCGGAGTTCGCCGACGAGGAGTCGCCCTGGGCGGAATTTGATCCCGAGACCGCCTTCTCGCCGATCAGTGATCTGGACCGGATCTCACCTCGCCGCTCCGGACAGGGAGGCTCCGACGTCCCGAGACGTCGGCGAGATTCGGAGAGTCCCTGAAGAAAGAGGATGACCGGCCCGGCAAGGTTGTGGTAAGCTGTCGGCACTGTGGTGGACCGGACTGAAAAGACTTCATGCCTGCCCCGCAGCGTTTCGCATATCCCCCAACGGCGCTCGAGGATCGAGCCCGGGCATGACAGGAGGTCACCGCCGCATGCGTCTTGCTAAAGTCACGCTCTCCGGTTTCAAATCCTTTGCCGACACGACCGAGTTTCGATTCGACGAGCCGATCACCGGGATCGTCGGTCCCAACGGGTGCGGCAAGTCCAATGTCGTCGACGCGATCAAGTGGGTACTCGGCGAGCGCTCGGCCAAGAGTCTCCGCGGCGACGCGATGCTCGATGTCATCTTCGCCGGCTCCTCCTCCCGGAAACCCGTCGGTGCCGCCAGCGTCACGCTGAGCTTTGACAACCCCGTGCTCGAGCGAGCCGAGGATGAAGCCGATCACATCGGCCGCATCGAGAGTTCCCACGCCCACGGCCGTCTGCTCAACTTCGATGCCGAACAGGTCGATGTCGCCCGCCGCCTCTACCGTGACGGCCGCAGCGAGTACCTCATCAACGGCGGAAAGGTGCGCCTGCGCGACATCAAGGAACTGTTCATGGACACCGGGATCGGAACGCACGCCTACTCGATCATCGAGCAGGGCCGCGTCGATGCGATGCTCATGGCCAATCCGATCGAGCGCCGCGCGATCCTCGAGGAAGCGGCGGGCGTCGCCAAGTTCAAGACCCGCAAGATCGAGGCCTCCCGCAAGCTCGAGCGCACCGAGGTCAATCTCGTGCGCGTGCGGGAACAGCTCGCCAATACCGAACGCCGCCTGCGCATCGTGAAGGGGCAGGCCTCCAAGGCCCGCCGGTTCCAGGAGCTCGATGCCCGGTACCGCGAGCTTCGCGTCGCGCTCTCGCTGGATACTTACCACGAGCTGCGCGAGCGACTGGACGGATTGACCAGCCGGATTGCGGATCTCGATGCCAAACGGAAGGAACTGCTTGATCTCGTCAGCACCCTTGAAGATGAGAAGCAGGATGCGGAGATCGCCCGGCACGAAGTGCAGGGCAAGCAGCGCGAGCTGGAACAGCAGCGCCACGAGCTGATCGCCAACCGCAAGCACGCGGACCAGCGGCGGGAACTCACCGAGCGCAACCTCAACGAAACCAACGAGAACATCCAGGGCGATCGCTCGCGGCTGGAAGAGACCGTGAAGCGGCTCGATGCGCTCCGGCAGGAATTCGACGATGCCGAGAGCGCGATCCGCGAGGCGTCCGAAGCCGTCGAGCAGACCGAGCGGCGCGTCAACGCGTTGAACGACGATCGAGCGCAGCGGCACGAGACGCTGATGGCCGCCAGCGAAGCGCTGCAGGAGTTGCGCGAAGCGATGAGCCGTTCCGAGCAGCGCTGCAACCAGTTGCAGTCGCGCATCGACTCACTCGAAAGTCGTGTGACCACCCTGCGTGAGCAGACCGAGAAGCTCACCGCCCGGCGTGACGAGGTCACGGGCGAACAGGAGCAGGCCGAAGCGAACAAGCGGGAGACCGATGCCCGGCACGCCTCGGCCCGGCAGCGGGTCGAAGAACTGGAAGCGCGGCTCGATGAACACGACCGCGCCGCCGCGACGCTCGGCGAGCGGCAGGCGGAACTGTCGGAGAACCTCTCCGACCTCCGGCACGAACGCGCGGCCCGCGAATCGCGCCGCCACCTGCTCGGAGAGATGCAGGAAGCCCGCGAAGGTCTCGATGACGCGGTCAAGCACATTCTCGATCGCCCGGAAGACTTTCCCGGCGTGCGCGGACTGCTCGCCGATGCGATCGATACCGATCGTGAGCACGCCCCGCTCGTTGAGGCGGCCCTCGGCGGCAATCTGGAACTGCTGCTCTTTGACCGGTTTGACGACCTGCGCTCACTGGACGACTCGATCTCACATCTGCAGGGGCGGGTGCGCTTCCTGGCGACGCGCTGGCTGAACGAGCACGATGATGCCCAGGCGCCGCCGCAGACGCCGATCGATCCCGCGCTGGGTACGCCGTTGCTGTCGTACATCTCCATCGCGCCCCACGCGGAGCGGGCGGTGGCGCGGCTGCTCTCGAAGACGATCGTGGTCAGCGACCTCGACGCCGCGCTCATGCTCGCCGCCGGGCCGCTGGCGGGTTACCGGTTCGTGACCCGGCGGGGCGACCTGGTCGAACCCGATGGACGGATCGTCACCGGGCAGTCCAAGGCGAGCAGCGCGGGAGATGGCTGGCTGACCCGCCGCGTCGAGCTCAACGAGCTGGTCACGCAGATCGCCGCCCTCGACTCCCGGATCGAGTCGATCACGACGGAACTCACCGGCCTGAACGAGGAGAGCCGGCAGACGCAGGAGCAACAGAGCGAGATCGGCGAAGCGCTCAAGCGGGCCCAGCACGAAGCCGTCGAGGCGCAGTACCAGTCGCAGCGCCTGGAGAACGATCTCGCCCGGCTGCAGCGGGAGCTCGGTTCGCTCGATGCGGAACGGCGCGAGCTCGATGAACGGATCGATGGGATCGAGCAGGAACGCCGGCAGCTGGAAAGCGAACTGGAGCAGGCCGCCCGGGAGCGCGACGCGCACCGCGGCGAACTGGAAGCGAAGCAGGCCGCCGTCACCGAAGCGCAGGCGCAGATGGACGGCGCCCAGG
>SLDM01000536.1 GCA_007125255.1 Phycisphaerales bacterium | reverse complement strand
CTTGCCAAGGACCTGTTCGGCGCGGTGGGACAGTGCTCCATCTGCGCGACATTGGAGTGATCGTCGCGCCGATCCCGCATCGATCAACTGGTCATCGCCCCGCCCCCGCCCCCGCTCTCGCCGGGGCGGGGGCGATTCTTTTTGGGGGGCTTCGAGAATCGGTGTGGGTCGAACGAGGCACGTAGGCACGAAGGGTGGAGTGACGAAATAACGGAGTGACGAAGTGACGGAGGGAAGACGGGTGCCGTGGTCTGAGTGACGAAGGAGCGAAGGCTACGCCTGTCCGCCGTGGTGGGCGGCGGCGCGACGGCGATTGTGTCGTCCCCGCGAAAGCGGTGACCCGGGGGGGGCGCGAAGGATGCGTTCTGCGAGTGGGGAGGTTGCGGCGCGAGGAACGCTCTCGCCGCGCCCCCTGGTTTCCCGTTTCCGCGGGAATGACGGCATCAGGACTCCCGCCGAAATCACCAACCCCTCCGTCACTCCACCCTCCGTGCCTCCGTGCCTTTCTCTGTACAATTCCACCATGACCGTTCTCGTACAGAAGTTTGGCGGCACCTCGCTGGCCGATCCGGCGTGCATCATGAACTGCGCCGGTCGCGTGGCGGCGGCGCAGCGGCAGGGTGCATCCGTTGTCGCGGTGGTCTCGGCGATGGGACATACGACCGACAATCTGATCGCCCTCGCGCGGGCGATCACCCAGGAGCCGCGTCAACGGGAAATGGACATGTTGCTGGCGACGGGTGAGCAGATGAGCACTGCGCTGATGACGATGTCGCTGCACACGCTGGGTGTGGATGCGATCAGCTTCGCGGGGATGCACCTGGGGATCGTGACCGATCCGGTGCATACCAAGGCGAAGATTCAGTCGATCGACGTGGGGCGTCTGCAGCGGGAACTCCAGTCCGGTCGCGTCGTCGTCGCCGCCGGTTTCCAGGGCGTCACCGTCGACGGCCAGATCACCACCCTCGGCCGTGGGGGGTCGGACACGACCGCCGTCGCGCTGGCCGCGGCGATCGGCCAGGCCCGGGGTGAGAAGGTCATCTGCGAGATCTTTACCGATGTGGACGGCGTGTACACCGCCGATCCGCGCAGGGTACCGACCGCGCGGAAGCTGGACCGCATCAGTTACGAGGAAATGCTTGAGCTCGCTTCGCTCGGTGCGGGGGTCATGCATAACCGGGCCGTGATGTGCGGCAGCAACTACGGCGTGCCGATTCACGTGCGCCACAGCTCCCGGCCCGATCCCGGTACGTTGATCGTGGAGGAATCACCCGATATGGAACGCATCTCCGTCGTTGGTTGCGCCCTGACCCCTGACCTCGGCCGCATCAGCCTTCGCCGCATTCCCAATCGCGCGGGGATCCAGGCTGAAATCTTCCACTACATCTCGGCGGCCAATGTGCTCGTCGATGACATCATGCAGACCGAACATGGTGAGTTCGTGGATATCTCCTTCACCGTGGAGATGAATGACCTTGCGGACATCAAGATTGCGGTGCAGCGTTTTCTCGATGCGCTGGGCCAGGGCGACATGTCCGTCGAAGTGGGCCTGGCGAAGGTCTCGGCCGTGGGAGTGGGCATGCGCACGCATACCGGCGTTGCGACCACGATGTTCAACGCGCTCGGCGAAGCGGGAATCAGTATTGCCAACATCACCACTTCGGAGATCAAGATCTCCTGCCTGGTGACCAAGGAGCACGGCGAACGCGCCCTCAAGGTTGTTCACGATCGGTTCGAACTGCATCGCGCTCCGGAAGAGCGTTCTCTGCCGGGGGTGAGCGATCCGGATCTCTCTGCCGGGGTGCGATGAGGCGACTGCGGACGCTCAGCCGGAGGAGAACCAGACCAGCAGCCAGACGATGGGAACCCAGAAGACCAGCGTGACCGCGATCCAGTCGATCGCGGTGCGGAACGACGGGTCGAGCCGGCGAAGCGGATAGTTCAGAACGCTCAGGCCGCGGCACGCCATTGCGGCAGCCTGTACACCGGAGCGGGGGAGAGCGTTCGCCCAACCACCGCCTGGCGCCGTTTGCGCATTCGGATCATCGACTGCTTCTTCCTTGTCGTCAGCCCGATCACCCCGTAAGCCGGCCCCGTCCGTTGACTTCGCCGCCGCGGCCGCCGGTTTCGCCGCCGCAGGGCTTGATTTGCTGCCTTCATCGTTCCGCTCCTCCTCCTCCGCAACGTGGTCATGCGCCGACGTGCCGGCGCCGCCCGGTGAAGCCGTGGGTTCATCCGCCCCCGACGCCGGAAGGTCATGATCTGTTTCGTGGTCCGAGCCAGCCCCGACGGGCTCTTCTTCGGTTCCCGGTTCGTCCTTCAGTTCGGTTGGCGACAATTCGGCGGACGAGGCGATTTCGACCTCCGAATCGATTGAGTGATCCACCGCGTCGGCCATGCCCAGGTCATTGTCCTCGACGTTCTCCGCCGCTTCGGCGAGGGCAGCATCCAGATCTTCCGCGCTCAGCAGTCCGTCGAACGACGCCGAGTCGTTGCTCTCTTCACCGGGATCATCTTCGGCAGGGGGGGGAGCGGGGTCCGCTACGGACGCTTCGGGTTCCGGGGCATCGGCCGCCGCGCTTCCGGCGGGCTCTTTGCTCGCCACATCCGGCGTGCCCTCCGGCCGCCCGTCCGTCCCGGCCGCCACTTCGGGGGCGGAGGCATCCTCCGCGCCCTCTTCCTCCGCGCTCTCTTCCTCCGCGCTCTCTTCCTCCGAAGTCGAGCTCCGAGCGGAGGGGACTTCCCGTTCGAGATCCTGGTCTCCGGCGATCAGATCATCGGCATCCAACGAGAGATCGGTTTCCAGCTCATCCAGCAGGACCGACGGATCCGTGCTGATGTAGTTCAGCATCCGGTCCTCGAGGGCCGGTTCTTCCGCCTCAACGCTCTCCGCCGAGATAGCTCCCTCCGCCTCCCCGGTACCGATCGCACTCGGGCTGCCTCCGGCGGAACCGGCTGGCCCGGGTGTCGGGTCCGCCGGACCGGAATCAACGGGCTCACTTCCCTCGTCTTCTGCCGAGGTGTCGGGTTTCGCCACCAAGAGTTCCGGCGCGGCTTCCGGTGCGGCGACCGTCGCGGACGGTTCATCGGGACCCTCATCGCGGGAGGCCGCTTCTTCCGCAGCGGCCTCCACCGGCGCGGATGCCTCACCCTCGGCGACGGCTTCACTCTCCGGCTGCTCCGGCGCCGACTCTTCCGGTTCGTGTTCGGTGAGGTCGCCGACGAGTTTCTCAACCTGCGCGAGCGTCGCTTCGATATCATCCGCTTCAGGCGGATCGGTCGGCTCGGCAGAGTCCGCTGAGCCCCCGGCATGCTCTTCTTCAAGGGCGGTGCGGGCGGCCGGGCCCGGGGCATCCGGGGCATCCACCGCGGCGGGCACTTCCGCCGGTATGCCGTGATCGGCGATTTCGGATTGTTCCGGTCCTTCCGCCATCGGGGCCCTCTGATTCGTCCAGGATCTGCTGGAATGACGACCCGCGCCGCATCCGGCTCGCCGCGTGATCACGCACCGCCTGTCCGCGGCCGCGCGGCCGGCCCGCCCGGGTGGCATCGGCTCGATCCTGCGGTCGCTGCGTCCGGAGCCATCGGAACCGGCCGGGAAATCCGGATCCAGGTGACATATCCCGCACCGCTCCGCGCGTTCGTCCGAGAAAAGGGTCACCGGCCGGACCGTTCAGTGAAAACGATCCAGCCCGAGAAATTTGACCGGGTGTGCCGTGCGGCCAAGGTGCGCCAGATCGGCGAGGATCTCGCCGATGACGCTGGCGAACTTGAACCCGTGGCCGGAAAAGCCGCACGCGATGGTGATCCGTTCATCTTCCGGGTGCTGGTCGATGATGAAGTGACCGTCCGGCGTGTTGGTGTAGAGACACACCGAGGCCGAGAGCAGCGGCCCGCAGCCGTCGGGCAGTGTCCGTTCCACGATCTCCACGAGGTCGCGCCGATCCTCTTCGTTGATCGTCCGGTCGACCTTATCGGCCGTGGTTGCCGCCGCAGGCAGATGGCGCGCGACCTTCAGTCCCGGCCGATTCTGAAGCAGGGGAAAACCGTACTGCAACCCGCCCCGGCCGTCCTCGAATGCCCAGACGGGAAAGCGGCCCAGCTCGAACTCTTCCGGCCGCTCCGGCCAGAACCAGCCCATCGTCTGCCGCGTGACCGCCAGGGGCACTCCGAGATCGCGGAGCAACATTCCGCTCCAGGCGCCGCCGCAGATCACGAGCCGGTCGGCCCGGTAACTCGTCCGATCGGTGGTGACCTCGATGCCGTCATCAAGCCTCTTCCACGACCGGACCGGCTCGTGTCCGTGCAGCTCCGCGCCGTGACGCAACGCCGACTCCGCGTAACCGCCGACCGCGGCTTCGGGAACGATCACGCCCGCCCTCGGTTCGTAGATCCCCGCGCACGATTCCGGCACGTTGAACTGAG
The DNA here is from genome assembly GCA_007125255.1 of Phycisphaerales bacterium. Lineage (GTDB taxonomy): Bacteria > Planctomycetota > Phycisphaerae > Phycisphaerales > SM1A02 > SKZB01. The sequence goes on along the minus strand of SLDM01000536.1, from coordinate 330 downwards.
GAAAACGCCGTCGGATCTCCCCGCGTTCCAGGGCCTCGTGCGGCAGGTCGTACTGTCGGGCGGCCCGGATTGATCCGCTGATGAACTCACCTTCCGCCGGTCCGAGATACATGCCGCCGGTCTCGAGAAGCACCGTGCGGCCGGATTGGCGGCCCAGTTCGTGCCAGAGCTCGTACGCCCGGAGCAGCAGGGGCACGTAATCGGGGTGCTCGAAGTAACTGAGCCGGATGACCCGCGAGGCGCCCCCGGCGCTTCCCCGGGCATGGGGAATGCCGAACTGTTCCAGTCCCAGCACCCCGGCGCCGCGCCGGGCGAGGAACGAGCACGTCG
>SLDM01000537.1 GCA_007125255.1 Phycisphaerales bacterium | reverse complement strand
TCGCCCCCGACGGAAAGATCCGAGGTCCCATGACCAGCCCCTCGTCGATCGCCCGCTTGAGCGCGAAGGAAGGACCACCGGCGTCCCGGACCGTGGTGAACCCGCGCATGAGTGTGCGCCCCGCCTCGTGGGCCGCGGCCAGATGCATGTACCCCTCGTCCTCGGACATCAGTACCAGCATCGGCGTCGCCGCGATCATGCTGTGCCAGTGGGCATCGATCAGCCCCGGCATCAGGACGCGATTTTCTCCCTCGATCACCAGCACCCCGCCATCCGGCCCGTCCGGCTCGATCGACCGCTCACTGATCTGCTCGATGAGCCCGTCGCGCACCAGCACGTGCCGCGGCCCGGTCAAAGCATCACCGCGTCCGTCGAACACCCGCACCCCGCGGAAGAGCACCACCCGCTCCGGTCGGGCCAGCGGGGCCGTCGTCGCCGCCGGTGGCGGGTCCATCATCCCGGTCATTCGGCCCAGCAGAGGCATGCGCTTCTCTTCCGAGGCCCAGAGCTCCCCCGCGAAGAGCAGCGCCATCACGAACCCGATGATCCGAATCGTCCAAGTACCCATGGGACTTCTCCTGCGATTGAGTTCTCGTGGAATGATATGAGAAGAAGCGACGAAGGGGCGGAGGGAAGAGATTGGGAGAGGCACGAAGGGAAAGTGACTGAGTAACGAAGTGACGAAGTGACGGAGTGATGGAGTGAGGAGGGGTGCACATATTGCAACTGCGTGGCCTTCCGCCCTGCCCTCAGTGAGGCCAGGGCTGCAGCCGGCACCCTGCTTGTCCTGTGATTCGCGCGGCACTTTGCGTATAGTGATCGAGCAGACGGTGCCGGCACGGTTCGTTCCGGTGAACCGCGCCGGCTCAGCGGTGTGGCCTCCGGAGGCGCGGTGGGTGACAATCGCCGCATACAGGGAGATCTTCCGATGAGGAATCGAAGACCGGCAACCTCGGTGATGATGGCGTGCCTGTGCATCGTCGTGCTGCTGAACGTGGCGGCGGTGAGCTCCGATGAGCCGGGAATCGATAAGTCCATTCGTCAGGTTCTTGACAGGCTGGTGGCGGTGACCCATCAGGATGAGCGAACCGCCCAGAACGCGCGCGAGCTGCGCCGTCTGGTGGAGCAGCTGCGGGAGATGCCCGGTGAGCCGGTGGTGCGCAACGTCGTCCAGGCGTTGCGGGATGATCCAGACTTTGCGCACCGGGATACCCGGCGAGCAGCGTACGACCTCCTGCTCCGCCGTGGGGCGGCGCGGTACAGCAAGGGGTTTGATCAACTCTTACTGGGAGTGCGAGATCCGGATGGTCTTCATGCATCGCTCGGGGCATTGGGACTCACGCCCCGGGAGAAGTATCCACGGCTTGTCGAGACGCTCACGCCATTGCTCACCGACCCGGAGTTTCCCCAGGAGCGCCTGATGGGAGTTCTGGAACTTCTGGGCAGGACCGGGAGCACGGCGGCACCGGCGTTACCTACCGTGGTCGGCATCTACCATAATCATGAACGGGATCATGGCGCGCGCATGGCCGCCGCGCAAGCCATGGTTCGAATCGGATGCGTGCTCCATGCAATCGAGGAGTTTGGTCTGGATCCCTTGGTGACTCGCTCCTCGTTCGAGGCGAGCGCGATCGTCTGGGCATTGGCGCTTGCGGGCGGGGAAACCGAGGGGACATTCGATCTGGATGCCCCGATGCGGGCGATCCCCAGAGCTCTGATTCGCAGCGCGATGGACCATGAAGATGAAAGTGTGCGTGAAGCTGCCGCATGGGCGCTGCTGCTGGCTTACTCCAGAGAGGAACGGGTTCTGGTGGATGCCGAAGGTGAGTATCGGATTCATCTGGAGCTGTTCCAGTCAGTTGTCGCGATGGCTGAAACCGATCTCAGCCCCGACCTTCGTGCCGGCGCGGAGGAGGTCCTGAGGGAACACTTTCCGCGCGCTCTTCAGCGCCGGCTGGAGGCAGATCAGGCTCAGGGAGAGGAGTGAGCGGCGTGTGGTTCGTTGGGCGGCACTCACACGTGGATTGAAGACCGGCCGGTACGGTGAAACTGAGGAGAGATGCGATGAAACACTGGATGATCAGCCTGGTCATCGTGTCGGTTGTACTCAATGGTGTCGACGCGTCGTCACCACCGAGTGACGGCTTCTTCGGACCACCCGGAACCGGGGCTCCTCCTCCGCCGGTGAACATGGAGTACGAGGATCAGATCGAATTGTGGCGGACGGTCAACAACTCGTTGGTTCCGTTCGAACGGCGTCTCGCGGCAGAACGAGAGTTGCTTCTGGTTCGTGATGTCAACTTCCTCGAAGTTGCATTTGCCGGTCTGGTGGAGCCGGTCGAGGTAATTCACCTGCCGAATTTCGACGCGGGGCTCCACCTCAGAGTTGAGCGGCGTGAGATGCCGATAGGAAGCACTGGCAGCATGAAGCCCGAATGGGACGCCGCTCAACCAGTCGCGACCCAGATTGCCAATGCGCGGGAGCGAATCTGGGCGTTCCTTGCCAATAGCGCAGAACCCGCCGAGGATCGCCACGACATCAACGTCGCACTTTTTGAAAAGGTGCAATCAGAACATCACCTCGGACGCCTCGTCGCGACAGGAGTTCGCCGCAACTGGACACCAGAGGTACGCGAGCTTCTCGTGGCGATCTACCGTGATCGGGAACGAGATGAAAGCATTCGCCACTCGGCTGCGCACACGCTGCGCGACATGAGCCATGCGACACCTTTTGAGGAACAGCGCCACGTTAATGAGCAACTGATCGCCACAGCGTGGGAAGAGCGTGGGAGCAATCTGGCCCGGCGCCTGGGCCAGCGATGGGGGACAAAGGATCCGCGTGTCGCCGCGCTCAGGTTGGATGTGTACGACCATGAAGTCGAGAGAGCAGGGCGCATAACAGATTTCGCGGTGCACCTCATCGACACCTATTTTGGCAACATCAGCGGCTCGTATGTTGATCTACGCTCAGCAGAAGGCCATCAACGATGGATTGAGTACCGTGACCGGCGCATGGCTCTTCGTGAGGAAGCCCGCGAAACCGGCGACGACACGAAGCTGCGCGCGTTCGAAGCCGAAGTCGCTGCGCAAGAACAGGCGGAACTCGAACTGCGAATCGAGCGCATCGACGCCTGGGTTGCCAGGAACCGGAATCGTCTGGAGCGCGAGGCGGAGGCGTACGCGGAGCAGCGGCGGCGTGAAGGTGAGCAGGGCGAGCCGCCATCGCGAACGCCGGCATCACGGGAGATCGAGTAGAAGATTGACAAAGTGAAGAAGTAACGGCGTGAGGGCGGTACCGATGGACGGCGCGATGGTGATTGTGTCGTCGCCACGTGCGCGGGCATGACGTGGCCGTGAGGGCGTCCGATGGACGTCATGGTTTGGTCTGGTAATCAACTTTCCATCTTGCACGGCCGACTCCCTGCGGCCCTCTGGCCGTGGCACCCGGCACCCGGCGCGCATGCCCCTCGCCGAAATCACCCACCCCTTCGTCACTCCACTACTCCGTCACTGCCCCTCCGTGCCTTTCTCGTTCCTTGCCCAATCCCGCCGTGCCTGCCTCCCTTACGGCATCAACGGCTGTGGCTCCTCCGGCTGGTGGGTCATCGGCAGGTCGACGTAGAAGGTCGCTCCGCGGCCGGGCTCGGAGGCGAACGAGACCGTCGCCCCGAGCATCTGGGCCAGTTCGCGGCAGATCGCCAGACCGAGCCCCGTGCCGGCGTGCTGGCGCGTGTGGCTGGCATCGACCTGGCGGAACTTCTCGAAGATCACATCCTGCATGTCCTCGGGGATGCCCGGCCCCGTGTCGGCCACGCCGATGCGCACCCCGAGCGAGTTGTCCTGCCGGGTGACCCGCGCAGCGGGGTGCCCGGTCTGCGGGAGACCCCGTTTCAGGGTGCCACGGCTGCGGCCATGCCCTCCGGCGGGGCCGGGCGGCGCTGAAGCGCCGCGAGGCGGTCGCGCAGGTCCGCGCCGACATGCCCTTCCCGTGGCGGGTCGGCCAGCGTGGTGAACCACGCCTCGGGAGGATTGCGCCCGACACTCGGCGCGCCCTCCCAGCGCAGCGCGCGCAGCACCGCCTCGGCCGGGTCCGGCAGCCGGTCGGGGATGTCCTGCTCCGCCAGCACCGCCCAGACCCCGGTCCAGCAGCGCGCCACCGACCAGGGGTTGTAGCCGCCCCCGCCCAGTACGATCAGCCGCGCACAGGCCGCCTTCAGCGCCGCCGTCACCGCCCGATGCGCGTTGTTCGACAGCGCCAGCCGCGACAGCGGGTCCTCCAGCACCGCATCGGCCCCGCATTGCAGTACCACCGCATCCGGCGCGAAAGCCTCCAGCCGGGGCAGGATCAGCTCGTGCAGGATCGCCCGCATGCCGGCATCGTTCAGCCCGCGCGGGACGGGCAGGTTGAAGGCATTGCCGCCGCCGTCCTCCTCCAGCGCGCCGGTGAAGGGCCAGCGGCGTTCCTCGTGCACCGAAATCAGCATCACCGCCGGATCGCCGGCAAAGGCCGCCTCCACCCCGTCGCAGTGATGCGCATCGATATCGACATAGGCCACCCGCCGCATGCCCCGCCTGCGCAGGGTCATCACGCACAGCACCGGATCGTTGAGGTAGCAGAACCCGTTCGCCCGGTCCGCCAGCGCGTGATGGGTGCCGCCGCCGGGCACATGCACCACGCCGGGCGCGGCGGCGACCAGTTCGGCGGCCAGCATCGTGCCCCCGGCCGATGTGGCAGGGCGGCGGAACACCTGCGCAAAGACCGGGTTGGCGGTGGTGCCCAGATGATGCCGGGCGCGCACGG
>SLDM01000530.1 GCA_007125255.1 Phycisphaerales bacterium | reverse complement strand
CCGGCGGTGGGGACATTGCCCACCTCCAGTTGAACGCGCGGTATCAGATCGAGAACCCGGTGGAGTTTCTCCGGCGGGTGCGCGATTCGGACGCCGACCGCATCGTGCAGCTCGCGCTGCAGCGTGCCGTCGTGCACGAGGTGGCGAAGCTCTCGCTCGAGGAGTTCATCGATCTTTCGGAAGATATTCGCAGCCCCCTGCAGCGCCGCGCGCAGGAGACGCTCAACCAGCTCGAGACGGGTATCCAGCTGTCGGCGGTGAACGTGCCGAACTCGATCGTTCCCCTCGCGGTGCGACGCTCCTTCACGGAGATGCAGAATCGCCGGGCGGAAGCGGAGACCAGGGTCGACCAGGCCCGCCGCGACGCCAGCGAAACGCTCGTGCGGACGGCGGGAGAGAACTACACGCACCTGGTGCAGGGCATCAACCGGTACGAATCGGCGCTGCGGGAATACGACGAAGAGCGGGCGCAGCGCCTGCTGGCGCGGATCAACGACGAGTTCGATGACCGGTCCTATTCGGGCCGGGTCGCGGAAACGCTGGAGCGGGCTCGCGCCTATCGCTCCCAGATTGAAGCGTCCTTCGGCAACGAGGCGCGTCGATTCTCCGCGCTGCTGCCGACTTTCCGCGATCATCCCGACGTCGTGGTGCGTCAGTTGTGGTACGAGACCTACGCCCGCGTGCTCGCCGGCCAGGACACCGAGGTCTTCTACGTGCCGCCGCAGGTCGGAAAGATCCGGCTGGACCTCTCCGGCTCCCACGAGATTCAGGAACTTCGCCAGCGGTTGCAGGTCGAGCGCAGACGTGAACGCTCACAGCGAGAGTTCTACGAGCGCGTCGGCAGTCCGATCATTCGGGTGCGCGATCTCGACCGTGAAGGCCCCGGGCGCCAGCTTCGTCAGGAAGACGGGCGGCTGCGTCCGATCGGGCGGGGCACACCGTAACGGATGATCGCCATCCAGAGAGATAAGGCATGAACGGATCATGGTGAAAGCGCAAGGCAAAACACCGATCGTCGAAGCCGTCGGATTGACCAAGGTCTTCAAGGACTTCTGGATGCGGACCAAGGCCCGCGCCGTCGACCATGTGGACTTTGAGATCTATCCCAACGAGATCTTCGGCCTGCTCGGGCCGAACGGATCGGGCAAGAGCACCATCATCAAGATGATTCTCGGCCTGCTGCACAAGACCAGCGGGCGTCTGTCGGTCTTCGGGCGATTGCCCAGTGACGTGGCGGTCAAGAAGTACATCGGATTCCTGCCGGAAGAGTCCTACCTCTACCGGTTTCTCAACCCGCGGGAAACGCTCGACTATTACGGCAAGCTCTTCGGTCTCGACCGGCGCACGCGCCGGAGACGATCGGATGAGCTGATCGACATGATCGGCCTGACGCAGGTGGCGCATCGGCCGATCGGAGAGTTCTCCAAGGGGATGACCCGCCGGATCGGGATCGCCCAGGCACTGATCAACGACCCGGAGTTTCTCATTCTCGACGAACCGACCTCGGGGCTCGACCCGCTCGGGACCCGGCAGGTGAAGGACCTGATTCTTGAATTGCGGCGTCGTGGCAAGACCATCCTGCTGAGCTCGCACCTGCTCGCCGACGTCGAAGATGTCTGTGATCGCATGGTGATGCTGTACGGCGGGAAGATCCGGGCTCAGGGCACCGTGGACGAACTGCTCTCCGATACGGAGCGCACGGTGATCGAAGTTCCCCGGCTGAGGGTCGAGACGATCTCGAAGGTGGAGAAGCTCATCCAGGAGATGGAAGGGAAAGCGATCGAGCGGGTGCACGCGCCGCGTCAGCGCCTGGAAGATCTCTTTATCCGCATTGTCGAACGCGCCCGCCAGGAACAGGTTCAGACCTCCGGCGCGGTCCACGATGGACAGACCGCGGCGTTCCTGCGCGGTGAGCAGAGCAAGGAGGGCGAGGGTCTGATCGAATCGCTCGTTCAGTCGGTCGATAGCGCCGAACCGGAGACGGCGGCCGGAGAACGGCCGGAGCAGGAAGCCCCGAAAAGTCAGACGGAGGATCTCGTTGAGAAGCTTGTCGCCTCCGAGGACGAGGATGAGCCGGGGCACGATCCTCAGGCGAAGCGTGATGATCGCCGCGACGCGCCAACGCCCGCGGACTCACGGCCCGCGGATTCACGAACCCAACCGCCCGCACCACCACCTTCTTCCCCGAAGCCTCCCGCCTCAAAGTCTTCGGAGGAAGACCCCGAAGTCGACCGCTCCGTGATCGACTCGCTGCTCGGCGATGAAGGGGAGAACCGGTCGAACCGGGATTCATCATGAGGACGTACGGAAGATCGTTGCAACTTCGATGAAAGAGCGTCTGCTCCATTTTTACCGGCGACTTGATCTGCTCCAGCAGCGGACGTGGTTCCAATGGATGATGACCGCCGTTGCCCTGGCCTTGTGCGGAGCGCTGTTCGGTCCCCTGCTCTGGACGAGCTACGGGCTTGAGAGTGATCGCCGCATGCTGCTGCGCGAGCTGGAAGGCCAGTCCCTGGAGCAGTTCGATGTGCACGCCCTTTCGCTTCGCGATTCAGGCACGATGACCGTCGGCGGGCGCGTCTTTGAGGTGACGGAGTTTCGCGGCAATACCGACCTCCTGTTCGATCAGAGCGGCCAGATTGCGGTGCCGAACTACCTGGTGGAGGATCTGCTGCGCGGCCGCGTCGCCGACTGGATGCCGCACTGGCTCATCGAGCAGCCGGAGACGACCCTGCTGCTGAGCATCACCCTGACGGTGTGGCTGCTGCTGATCATCTGGATCAATCTACTGGTGCCCTTCGTGCTGACGACGACGGCCACGCTGGCCCTGGTCGGTATCAGCCGCCTGCTCGGTTCCGACCAGCTCATGCTCGCGGTCGCGGGCATCGGCATGCTGACCTTCACGTTCATTCTTCTGACGCGTGCGGCGCTGCTGGCCCTCTCCCGTCCGAATCAGATCCTGGCCGTCGCGCACACGGTCCTCAAGGAAGCGGCCCGCAGCCGCATCTCGCTCGTCTTCATCGTCCTGCTGCTCCTGACGCTGCCGCTGATTCCGCTCGGGCTCGATCCGGAGGACCCGCTGCGCTATCGCGTGCAGACGTTCATCAGCCGCAGTGTCGGCATGACGTTCGCGATTGCGGCGTGCATGACACTGTTTCTCTCCTGCGCGACCGTGGCCTTTGAAATTCGCGACCGGCAGATCTGGCACCTCGTCAGCAAGCCGCTGAGCCGGTTCAACTATCTTCTCGGCAAGTGGCTCGGCGTGGCGGCGGTCAACCTGATTCTCATCATCGTCGCCGGCATCTCGACCTTCACCTTCATCCAGTACCTTCGCAACACCCCGGTCGCGCCCGGCGTTCAGGGGCAGCTTGACGTGGTCCAGGTCAATAACGACGTCCTGTCCGCCCGTCGCGGCTCCACACCGACCTTCGAATTTCTCACGCCGCAGCAGGTCAGAGAACGGGTAAGGCAGCGCATGCTCCGTCTGCCGGAGGAGGAGCGGACCGCGGCGCGGGAGCAGGAGCTGGCCGAGAACATTCGGTCCGAACATCTCGCGCAACAGCGTTCCGTGCCGGCCGGACGGGCGCGAACGTACCTGTTTGAAGGTCTCGACCGGGCCTACGGGTCGGATACGACCATGACGCTGCGCTATCGCTTCCACATCATGGCGAGCGATTCCCACCAGACTTTCGACGCCGCGTTTGTCTTCAATGATGAGCCGGAGGCGACGCGATTCGTCCGCTACTCGCCCACGATGACTCACGTCATTCTCGTGGGGTCCGACCTGATACGGGAAGACGGCACGATGGAGGTCACCATCGGCAACATGTTCGAGGCGCCGGAGCACTTCGGCGCGGGGGCGGGATCGCTGTACTTCGAGAAGGGCGACCTCAGCCTGATGTACACGGTCGGGCATTTCGAAGCGAACTTCGTGCGAGCGATGCTCATCATCTGGCTCAAGCTCGCCTTTCTCGCCATACTCGGCATCGCCTGTTCGACATTCCTCAGCTTCCCGGTCGCCTGTCTCTTCGCGTTCACCATCTTCATGGCGGGATCGATCGGTCCCTTCCTGGCGATGGCCCTCGAGGAGTACTACGTCCCCTACGTCAGCGAGGTCGACTGGACCGATATCGGCATGGTGATCAGCTGGCTGTTCCGGTCGGTGATCTACGCGGTGGCCTCGGGACTGGTGTGGGCGCTCAACGCCTTCGGCGCGTACAGCCCGACCAATGATCTCGTGCAGGGCCTCATGATTCCGTGGTTTGATCCGTCAAGCTGGTTCACGACCGATGCGGAGCATCACGACGTGTTCGGCGCGGTCGTCATCTTTATCTTCATCTGGTCGGGAATCGCGCTCGGGTGCGCGTACTCGGTCTTCCGGTCGCGCCAGGTCGCGGTCTACAGCGGCAGTGGATGAGCCGCATGTGAATTCTCGCCGCCGGGCGCGCTGCCGCCCGGCACCAGGTCCGTTCCCGTACTGCTGAAACAGAAACCGATGTCAAGAGACCGAATCATCCAGAGCATCGCCGCCTTCATCCTCGCGGTCTCCACCGTCGCGGCCGGGATGATTCTGCCGCAACTGCTCGAGAAGTCGGAGCAGCACGCGCTGCGCTACACTGATGTGTCGGTCGAGGGGGCACCGCCCATCGTCGCGATCGGCACCGCCATCGGCGCGTTGCGCGGCATCATCGTCGACTACCTCTGGATCAAGATCAACATTCGCAAGGAGCAGGGGCTCTACTTCGACATCATGGCCGATGCGGAGTTGATTACCCAGTTGCAACCCCGTTTCGCCGCGGTCTGGGCCTTTCACGGCCACAACATGGCGTACAACATTTCGGT
>SLDM01000441.1 GCA_007125255.1 Phycisphaerales bacterium | reverse complement strand
GTGTCGCCCTGCACGAACTGCGGGCTGAACCGCGCCTCAAGATCCACCGCGATCGGCACGGGGTTCAGTTCACCCGTGCGCCGCCACTCGCCCACGTTGATGGCGTAGACATCCTGCTTCGCCCAGCCGGCGAAGATCGTCTTGGTCAGCCACCGGCCGTCGCGGCTCAGCGAGCCACCGGGAATGCGGCTGGGATCTTCCTGCGCGTACAACATCTCGTTCTGCCGGTGGTGCTTGCCGAGGGTATGAAACCGGATCGAGCGTGAATACGCATCATCCGGATCATCGAGCACCCCGTAAAGAAAACCCGAGGAGTCGGGGAGCCAGCCGGCCAGATACACCTTGCCGGGAATCTCGTCGGCGAGCCATTCGCCCGTCGCGACATCCATCACGTAGCAGACCGTCATCTCATCCCCGGCGTAGCTCAGGCCGAACGCCAGGAGCCGGCCATCGCGATTCGGACGGTACCAGTCGAGACTGTACAACCCGCGCTCGTCCAGCGCGTTGGGGTCGAGCAGGACCCGCTCCTCACCCTCCAGACCGCGCCGCACGTAGAGCACGCTCTGATCCTGCGCCCCTTCGCGCCGCGTGTAGAAGTAGTACTCGCCCCGCATCGTCGGCGCGGAGATCGAATCGATGGTCATCAGCTCCGCAAGCCGCTCCTCCAGCGCCGGGCGGCCGGGTACTTCATCGAGCAACTTCCGGGTGAGCCGGTTCTGCTCGTCGGTCCAGAGTTTCACCTCGCTGCTCTCGCGCTCCAGCCCTTCCAGCCAGCGGTAGTGATCGACGAACTCGACGCCGTGCAACTGCTCGCGCACGGCTTCCCGCCGCGTTTCGGGATACTTGATCTCACAATCGAGCGCCAGGGGGGTCGCGATCAGCAGCGAAGCAAGCAGCATGAAGAGTCTCCTGAAGAAGAAGCGGTCACGGGCCGCATGAAGATACCGCAAAGCGCCGGGCGCGTTGCGGAGCCGCCGCGTGAACCGCGCGGCACACGAATAACGCGATCCGGAACGGATCGCGCCAGGAAAACCTGAAACTGCCATCGGCCAGGGTTCACCGCTCGTCGATCGGCACGTAGGGCTGCTCGTGGGGACCCACGTAGTGAGCCCCGGGGCGGATCAGCCGGTTGTCGGCGAGCTGCTCGATACAGTGACCCGCCCAGCCGGCAATGCGGCTCATCGCGAACATCGGCGTGAAGAGATCGATGTCGAGGCCGATCGAGGCGTAGGTCGTGGCCGAGTAGAAGTCGACGTTCGGGTAAATGCCCTTCGAGGCGACTTCGCGGTCCATGATCTCTTCGATCTTCGAGCTCATCTCGTAGAGCTTCTGGTTGCCGGTGTCTTCCGCGATCTGCCGGGCGAACGTCTTGAGGTAGGTGGCGCGCGGGTCGTAAGCCTTGTAGACCCGGTGCCCGAAGCCCATGATCCGGTCCTTGTTCTTGAGCTTGTGCATGATCGTCGGCTCGACCTGATCGATATCGCCGATCTCGTCGAGCATGATCATCACCGCTTCGTTCGCCCCGCCGTGCAGCGGCCCCTTGAGCGTGCCGATCGCGGTCGTCATGGCGGAGTACATGTCGCTCAGCGTGGCGATCGTGACGCGAGCGGCGAAGGTCGAGGCGTTGAGGCCGTGGTCGGCGTGCAGGATCAGGCACACATCCAGGGCGCGGGCCATCGTCTCCGTCGGCTTCTCCCCGTTGAGCATCGTCAGAAAGCTCGTGGCAATATCCGCATCGAGATCGGGCTTGACGAACTCCTTGCCCTTGCGGTGCCGATCGAAGCCGGCAATCAAGGCCGGCGTCTTCGCCAGCATGCGAATGTTCTTGCGCTGGTTCGCCTCCGGGGAGGAATCATCAACTTCCTGATCGTACAGCGCGAGTGCCGACACCAGCGTCCGCAGCGCGTGCATCGGCTTGGCATCCTTCGGCACACTTCGGATCATCTCCCGGATCGGTTCGGGCAGGTCGTACTCCGCGCGGAGTTCCTTCGTGAACGCGTCCAGTTCCGACTTGGTCGGTAAGCGCCGGTTCCAGAGCAGGTAGACCACTTCCTCGAAGTTCGAGTTTCGCGCGAGCGCATCGATCTCGATCCCGACGTATTCGAGAATGCCGTTCTTCCCATCGATGAAGGACATCTCGGTTTCGGCGGCGATGGTATTACCGAGTCCCTTGTCAAAGTTCACGTTTGCCGGCGCGGTGGTCATATCGGTTCCTTACATGCGGTTTCGGTCGGAATGCGGGCTCATCACGGGTTCGGGCCGATTGCAGAGACATCCGGCCGTCCAGCCCCGGCGGCCAGTCATGTCCGTCCCCGCGATTCGCGTCGCCGGCCCCCTTATTCTTGCAGCGCAAGCCGAATAAGCCGATCATACGGCCGCGGGCGGCCCGGAGCAACAGCGTCACCTCGCGGCGGGCCCGGATGCAAGGGGGGATGTCAGGCCGTATGTCAGGCCGGATGTCAGGCCGGATGTCAGGCCATATATCAGGGAGGCGGCGGCGACGACAACCGTCCTCCTCTTCACCGCGGAAACCGCCGCGGAGGGGGCGCAGCCCCCCGAAGGACCGGCACCATGAGCGAGATTCCACGATCTTCCACCCCTCCGACCGAGGCCCGTCCGACCGAAACCGGATCCGGCGATCTGCTGCCCACCGGCGACGGCTCCGCCCGCTGCTGGTGGTGCGGCACCGATCCGCAGTACGTCAGCTACCACGACCGGGAATGGGGGCGCATGCCCGTGCATGACCACCGCCTCTTCGAGAAGATCTGCCTCGAGGGATTTCAGGCGGGACTGAGCTGGCTGACGGTTTTGCGCAAACGCGACCGCTTCCGCGAGGTCTTTCACGATTTTGATCCCGGGCGATTGGTCCGTTTCAAGCCGTGCGATGTCGACCGGCTGCTGGCGGATCCGGGGATCATCCGGCACCGGAAGAAGATCGAGTCCACGATCAACAATGCCCGGCGCTATCTTGAGCTCACCGCGGACGCCGGCTCGTTCCGCGATTTTATCGAACCCTATCGATCCGGCTCGTCCGAACCGCCGCGATCGCGGCGGGAGATTCCCGCCCGGACCGGCGCTTCGGCCGCCCTCAGCCGTGAACTCAAACGCCGCGGCTGGAGCTTCGTCGGCCCCACCACCCTGTACGCCTTCATGCAGTCGGTCGGCCTGGTCAACGATCATCTCGCCGGCTGCCACGTCCGGGAGGCGTGCGAAACGGCGCGAAACGGGTAGGGCCGTGCCTTCTGCGCCCCTTCTCGCAGCGTCCGATTCGCAGTATTTGCGAACTCCGAGCGAAACCTGAACGGTCTGATTGTCCGAATAGGGTTATATCGACTACCATCGTGCCAACATTCGCTGGCATGACGCCGTGAATGGTGTACCTTTCAGGAGTCGCCGGAGGTCAGGATGACGACTGTCACAGCTGCACTCGACGAAAAGGTGCTCGTCCTCAACCGCACGTACACCGCGGTGCGCGTGATCAGCGCCCGGCGCGCGTTCACCATGCTCTGCAAGGAGATCGCGGAAGTGATCGCCGTGGAGGACGGGGCGTACCGCAACTACGATTTCGAGAGCTGGATCCAGATCGCGGAACTGCAGCGGGAGTTTGAGCCGGAAAGCCACACCTGGGTGCGCACCGCGCGGATCGAACTCGCCGTCCCCAAGATCATCCGCCTGCTCGGCTACGACCGCCTCCCCCGGCAGCAGGTGAAGCTCAACCGCCGCAACCTCTACGCCCGTGACGCCAGCAAGTGTCAGTACTGCGGCCGGAACTTCCCGACCCGGGAGCTCACGCTCGACCACGTCGTGCCGCGCGTGCAGGGCGGCGGCCATACCTGGACGAACCTCGTCTGCGCGTGCGTGCGCTGCAACGCGAAGAAGGGCGGCCGCACGCCCGAACAGGCGCGGATGAAGCTGCTGCGCAAACCCGTTCGGCCGAAGCGCAATCCGACGATCACCCTGCGCCTGGGCAACCAGAAATACCAGTCCTGGAAGGCGTTCCTCAACGACGCCTACTGGACGGTCGAACTGCGCGACTGATTGCGAACAAACCCGCGCCGCCGGCTGCGCCTCCCCCCCGCGGAGCGTCCTGCGCACCGACATATGCGCTTTCCCGCCACCGGGATCAATCCGAGCTTTCACCCTTCCGGAAAGGATCATGATGTCGCGCGATTTACAACCCACTCGCCCCACCGGCCAGCGAACCCTCGGTCCGTTCTTTTACGCCATCCCGATCATGCCGGCCATCCTTACGTTCGGCCCGCTCATCATCGTCATCCCCATGCAGAGTATCTTCGCGATGATCGCATCGGTCGTCTTCGGCATCGGCCTGGGCCTCCTCTGGCTGTGCATGATGCGCATTGCCCAGCGGCTGGATCAGCTGACCGAAGGTCCGGTCACTTCCCCGGCCATCGCGGCTCACCCGTCCGCCACCGCCGCCGGCAGTGACGCGACGGCATGAAACGACACGACACGACGCACCCGCCCCCCGGCCCCCCCGGCGATGGCCCGGCATGCGTTGAGGGAAAGACTGTCCATCACCAGCAGACCGCACCGATCACGTCTGCGGGGGTGCGTCGGATACATCAGGGGCGCGAGAATCGGTCGCCTCCGGATCTTCCGCGATGGTCAGGCACAAGCGAAAACGCCTCGTGCAGCGGCGCATGATTCCCGTCAGCCGGATCGAGCCGATGAGCAGCCCGATGGAGGCGAGAAAACCAAGGAGGGTTATCGGCGCCAGCAGGAGCGTCATTCCGCCGCCCATCACCCCGGCGCCGCCGCCGAAGCGGATCCTCGGGAGGATCAGGAGATAGAGTCCCGCCGCCGGGAGCGCCCAGCGGATGAACCGCCAGCTTCTCCTGACCTGC
>SLDM01000198.1 GCA_007125255.1 Phycisphaerales bacterium | reverse complement strand
CAGTTCTTCGAGATGAACACCGTCGAGTGGCTGCAAGGCAACCCCGAAACCGCGATCCCGCGCCTGGCCGGCGGCGACGCGGTGATCGTGGCCGACCGGTTCCTGATCGCCCGCGATCTCGGGGTCGGGGACACGATCACGCTCGGGGGCGGGCGCGTCGAGCGCGACTTTGAGATCGTCGGCGTGGTGAACTCCGCCGGTCTCGATATCGCCACCCAGGTCTTCGGGATCCGCAGCGCGTACATGGAGTACTCCGTCAGCGCGGTCTTCCTCGATTTTGAAACCGTGGCGAGTCACTTCGGCAACCGCGATGCCTACCTGCTCCAGGTCAACCTCTCCCGCGAGATCAGCGATGAGGAGGCGCGGGAGGCGATCGCCGATGCCGTGCCCGGGGTGCGGTTCAGAAGCGGGCGCTGGATCAAGGCGACCATCGAGCAGATCGGGTGGTCGATGCTCACCGTGCAGAGCGTTATTGCGTTCGCGGCGCTGGTGCTCGCCAGCTTCGGTGTGGGGAATGTGATCATCGCCAATATTCACGGCCGGCGGTTTGAATACGGCGTGCTGCGGGCCGCGGGCGCGTCGCGCGGCGTGCTGCTGCGCCTGATCGTCGGCGAAGCGATGCTGCTCGCCATCGCCGGCGCGATGACCGGCACCCTGCTGGGATTGCACCTGGCGTGGGTCGGTACGACGTTCTATCGCGACCTGGCGGGCATCGAACTGCGTCTGTCGATCCCGGCGATTCCGATGCTGGCCGGCTGGGTGACGGTGATTGCGCTCACGGTCGCGGTGGCGCTCCCGACGGCGATCGGCCTGATGCGATCGACGCCCAGCGTGCTGCTCTCCGCCCGGCGGAATGACTGATTCGTTTTCCAAGCAGATCCGGGCGAGCAACGCATTGACCGCGGAGGACGCGGAGAGCGCGGAGAAGGGCGTGACGAAGTCGGCGAACGGAGGAGCGAGCCTGCGCGCCTCCTCTGCAAGTCTTCGCTGAATGCTCCCATCCCTGCTGCCTCATCCCTGCTGGTCACTCAAAGCAGATTCCTGAAGTGCCCCAGGAGGCCGAAAGAGGTTGTTCTCGCCAGCCGAGTCTTCTCACCCTTTCTCCGCGTCCTCTGCGTCCTCCGCGGTGAATCTCCCTCACGCCCGAGACTGATTCAGGGATTCGTATGATGCAGCGGCTGAGGGGATTGATCACCGAACCCGGCGAAGGCCGGCGCTGCGCCGGTGAGCGGGGCTGATATCCTGTCCTCCATGCCGATCGATGACATGGAACAACTGATCAAAGGACTGGAACTCCGGCCGCACCCCGAAGGGGGGTACTACCGTGAGGTCCACCGCTCACCCCTGACCATCGCCCGCGAACATCTGCCCGCCGGACCGATGGGGCCGTACGCGGGTGATCGCGCGGCGATGACGGCGATCTATTTCCTCCTTCCGGCGGAGGTGAAGAACGCCGTCCACCGCGTAAATTCCGAAGAGGCGTGGGTCTTTCTGCAAGGCGATCCGCTGCTCCTGGAGTTGCGCGATCAGCCGCACGAGAAAGCCCCCGCCGAAGGGTATCGGCTTGGAGAAGGCCCCCTGCGTCACGCGGTGGTTCCCCCCGGCCGGTGGCAGAACGTCCGGGTTCTTCCGGGCGACCATGGCTACGCTCTGGCGATGTGCTTCGTGGCCCCGGGCTTTGACTTTGCCGACTTCGAGATGGCGGACGAACCGCTACAATGAACCGGTAAGGGAACGAGATCTTTTCAGCCCGCGCGACCCGGCAGAACGACATGCCGGCAGAACTACAGGAAAGGACCGACCGCCATGACCGCCGAGAAGAACACCGCCGCCGACCGGGCCCGCCAGGAAGCCGAAACGATCGTCGAGGAAGCAAGCGACGTGCAGCAGCGCATCCGCGACACGCTCGTCAGCGCGTTCGGCGAAGGCCAGGCGAAGCTCAGCGAACTGCCCGAGATCGCCAGCGCGATGATGGACGGCGCGATGGAGGTGCTGGACCAGTCAGCGCCGAAGGATTCCACGAGCGTGCTTCGCCAGGTGACCGACGGTCTCTCCGACGGGATGACCAGCACCGCGAACGCGGCGCGACTCGCGGTCGAAGAGGCGCGGGGCCGTGGCGAGACGTTCGCCAGGGAGGATCTGCAGCGCATGGTCGATGATCTCAAGACCATCGAACAGTTGATGGTCGACTCCACCAAGGAAACGTTTGATCGCTTCCAGGAACTGGCGGGCGACCAGATGAAGGACCTGCGCGATCACGTGGATCGCGCCTACGCCAAGGCGCGGCCGGCCATCGAGGAAGCGATCTCTGCGGCGATGAAGCATCCCGGTCAGTTCGCCGGCGAGACCGCGAAGGCCGGAGCCCAGGCCGTTCCGCGCACCGCGGGGATGCTGCTGCAGGCCGTGGGCGGCATCCTGCAGGGCGCGGGGGACGTCCTCAGCAGCGCCGGCAAGCGTTCCGCCCGGGAGGAAGGCAAGGGCACCGTTGATAAGGG
Source organism: Phycisphaerales bacterium (assembly GCA_007125255.1). Taxonomy (GTDB): domain Bacteria; phylum Planctomycetota; class Phycisphaerae; order Phycisphaerales; family SM1A02; genus SKZB01. The sequence continues at coordinate 2,377 of SLDM01000198.1, read as the reverse complement.
GGAGGGGATTTGAGAGAGCGACGAAGCGACGGAGGGACGGAGCGACGAAGGGGTGATGGCGCAAAGGCATAAGGTACACGGGTACGAAGTGCCATTCTGCTCCGTCGCTCACGACCTGAACTTCTCCTTCACCGTCCGGGCCACGATCATGAAGATCGCGATGGCGAAGCCAAAGGCCGCGAAGATGGACATCAGCCCCCGCTCGCCGGCTACGCTGTCGGCGAGCAGAAGCACGGCCGAGCCGAGGATGAGTGAGCCCACGAAGACCGAGTGCGCGATCGTGTCACTGGCGTGATCGATGGTATTGCGCAGATTCTCCAGGCCGCGATGTTCCAGGTTCACCGTCACCCGGTTCTTGCGCAGGTTGAGGAGCATGGACCGCGCCTGGTCGGGCAACTCCTCGAGGAACTGGCTGTAGCCGATGAGCGAATTCTGAACCCGTTTGCGCAGGGCGGTGAAGCCGTAGCGGTCACGCACGAGGCTGTTGAGGTACGGGTTGACATGCTCGACGACATCGAACTCCGGGTCGAGCCACTCGCCGACGCCCTCGATCGTCGTGATCGCCTTGATGAGGAACACGATGTCGCTGGGGCAGCGAATCTTGTGCTTGCGCAGTCGATCGAAGAAGTCCTGTAGCAGATTCCCCATGTGCAGGTTCTTGAGCGAAACATCGTCAAACCGCGCAATGAACTCCCACGCATCGGCGCGGAACGAGCGATCGTCCGAAATGGACGGGTCCGCATCGGCGAGCGCGATCACGATCCGGACCACCTGATCGAGATCCTGATCGACCACCGCGCGGATGAGATCGGAGAGCTGGCCCGCGGTGCGCGGATCGATATGGCCGGTCATGCCGCAGTCGATGAAGCAGAGCGTTCCGTCTTCAAGCAGAAACAAGTTGCCCGGATGGGGGTCGGCGTGAAAGAAACCGATCTCGAAGCACTGCCGGAAAACCGCGTCGGTGCCGTACTTGACAATGTTGCGGCGCGTCTCCGGCGAGAGCTCCTGCTTCTTGACCTTGGACAGCGACGTGCCGTGAATCTCCTCCAGCGCGAGCACATGCTGTGTGCTCGCCTGCCAGTAGACCCTGGGAAAGCTGACGTTCTCGTTTTCCTCGAACGCGCGGCGCAGACGATCGGTGGCCCGGCCTTCCTGGCGCATATCGATCTCGCGTTTGAGCTCATCGGAAAACTGCTCGACCACCTTCACCGGGCTGTAGCCCAGGTCGGCGAAACGCTCCTCGGCAAACTCCGCCAGCCAGGCAAGAATCTGAAGGTCGCTTTCGATGATCGACTCGACGTCCGGCCGGAGGATCTTCAGGACGACCTTGGTGCCGTCGTGCAGTTCGGCGCGGTGTACCTGCGCGATCGACGCCGCCGCGAGGGGAGCGGGATCGATCTTCCGGAAGATCTTGTCGACCTTGCCGGGAAACTCCTGTTCCAGCCGCAGCTTGATGCGGTCGTAGCTGACGGGGCCGACCTCGTCCTGGAGCTTGCGGAACTCATCGGCCCACGCTTCGGGGACCAGGTCGGGGCGCACGCTCAGAATCTGGCCGAGCTTGATGAACAGCGGGCCGAGATCCTCCAGCGCTTTGCGGAGGCGCACTTCGATGGGGAGTCGTTCGATCTCCTCATTCGGCACGGAGCGCGAAAAGATGCGCCGGCCCTTCTGCAGCAGCCGATCGAGGTTCAGTTCCTGGATGATGTTATCGAAGCCGTATCCGATCAGGACGCCGAGGATTTCCCGGGCGCGGCGAATGTTGCGGATGGTGCGGCGGATCGCACTGGGAGATTTCATAGGATCGGTAATGTATCAGGACCGGCGCGATTGTCCGGGCGATTCGTCGCGGACCGGCAGGGTCAGAACCGGTCGCTCGCCGGGCGGGATGAGCATCTTGGCATCCGGCGCCGTCGGCCGCACCACCGTCTCACCGCGCGGCGTCTGCGGCCCGGCCGATTCGCGCGGCGGGATCGGCCCCATCACCAGCTCCCCCTCGAACCGCGCGCCGGGCAGAACGCGCACCGCTTCGGCGTGCAGGTGGCCGGTGACGATCGACCGCTGATCGAGCTGCGCGAGCCCGCGCACTTCGATGGTGCCGGCCAGACGTCCCTGCACGATCAACTCGCCGCAATCGATCGTGCCGCGCAGCGACCCCTTGCGGTTGATGTGCACCACGCCCATCGTGCTGATGTTCTCCGTGACGCTGCGGGTGATGAGGACATCGCGGAACTCGATGCGGTTGGCGCAGTGGGGGCATTTGAGCGTGAGCGCTTTGCGCGACGCCTCGAACGCGCCCTCACAGTAGGGGCAGCGCAGGTGTCGACTGGGAAAGACGGGGTTCAGCCGCGTTTCCCGGTTCGGACGTGAGAGCAGTCCT
>SLDM01000468.1 GCA_007125255.1 Phycisphaerales bacterium | reverse complement strand
GCGCGGGCGATGGCCACCCGCTGCTGCTGGCCGCCGGAGAGTTCCGCGGGGTACCTCCCGGCGTACGCACCCATCCGGACCCGATCGAGCGCGCGGTCGGTCCGCTCCAGTCGCGGCCGGCCGCGGATGCCGCGCATGCGCAATCCGAAGGCGACGTTCTCACGCACGGTCATGTGTGGCCAGAGCGAGAAATCCTGAAAGACAAGCGCGAAGTGCCGTGCCTGCATCGGCAGGCGCACCCCTCGGCCGGGATCATCCATCGTGACCTCGTCGCAGGTAATGACGCCGCGATCGACCGGGAGAATACCCGCAATCATGTTGAGGAGGGTGCTCTTGCCGCACCCGGATGGACCGAGCAGGGCCACGCACTCACCGCGCGCGAGCGAGAGGTCGATTCCGCGCACGACCGTCGTCGCGCCGAAGGATTTGTGCACCCCGCGGCACGCGAGGTAGGCCGGTGCGCCGGGTGCGGGGTCCGAGGCCGCCGCCTGCGCTGATGGGATCGTCGCGGTCACGAGTCGCAAAGTACGTCGACATTGTGTGGGCAGCGCACAGACGCCGTTCAGGTCCCACGGTTCGTACTCCGGTGCGAATGGGACTGGCGTCTTATCGCCGGAATCAAATCCAAACCTGAAGTCGACGAGAACCTGACGAAAGGTCAGGATACTTCGGACGCATCTGCCCAGTGGCGAGCAGCCATGGGTGATCCCCACCATTGAAGGCGATTCGGAGTCCATTCACATGAGCGGTCCTTTTCGGTCTCACCGATCGTTCGCGTTTGTCCTGCTGGTGTACCTGATTCTGGTGCAGCCCGCGACGGCGGCGGATCTCTACTACACGTTCCATGATGGTGAGCGGGGCGGGCTCGCCCGACTGATCATCGACTCGGAAACCGGAGAAGCCGGTTCGCATGAAGTCCTTTTCGCGAGCGCCGAGTGCCTGCATCCGCGCAAGCTCGCGGTCACCGACTGCGGCCGGTATGTCATCATGGCCAGTGAAGAGAGCGGTCGGCACAATCTCTACATCACGAATTTGCAGAATGATCCGCCGACGACCGAATCGCTGCGGTTTCTGACCGAGCCGGACGAGATTCGAACGTTCGGCACCAGAGCGATCATCGGAGGAAGTTCCGGCAACGTGATCACGATCGACCTGGAAGAACCGACCATCCTCGCCCGGTGGAACGCGCGGCGTGATCTCTCGCCGTCCGGACACAAGACCGAAGATCTGGCCGTTCTCCCCTGTGGTGAACGGGCGATCATGTCGTTTCAGAAGGACAACCGCAGCGGGCGGCACCGGGGCAGCCGTGTGGTGATCGTCACGCTGCCCGAACTGGAGACGCTCTACGACCTGCATCTGCCCCGGAATCGGCCGGAGCTTCACTTTCCCGATGTGCCGCGCGAGCAGGGGCCGAATCCGGAGGTGATCCATCTCTCGCCGCGGACCAACACCTTCTTCGTTTCACTCGATCTCTACGGCGGCGCGGCGCTGGCGGATCTCGATGCGGTTCTGGAGGGCCGCTGGTCCAACCTGCGTTACGTAACGACCGCGGTGGACGGGTCATGGGGCGATGCCTTTCCCGATCGATTCGTGCACTTTTCCCGAGACGGCCGGGATTTCGTGCTTGCACTCAACTCCGGTGAAGCGGGGGGCGGCGCGGTGGTCGACCTTGAAAAGCGTGAAGTCATTGCCCGGGCGGAGATGCGGCACGGTCTGGAAACTCCGATCTACTTTGAACGCCTCGGCCTGGTGGTGGCCACACCGGCGGGGAAGTTGAAACGTCGCGGTCCGGAGGGGCTGATCCGTACATTTCATCCGGGAGGAGAGCTTCACCTGCTGGACGTGACCCGACTCGCTTCGCGGGGCGAGATGCGTGTCGAGAAGCACGAGATGGAGCATCTGCTCTTCCGCGCGGTGCCAGTTGAGCCGCGGGCCGGGACGCTCGTGCTTCTGACCATGGGCCAGGAGGTGCCGGATCATTTCGGCGTTTTTGATCTTGAGAAGCGGGAACTTCGCGCGGTGATTCCTGCCCGCGGCGAGATCGTGCGGACCGCGGCGTGGCGGTAAACGGGTCGGTCGCCGGCGGGAATGTTCGCCGCCGCGCAATCTTCACACAAGCATCTTCGAAGCTGGATATCGGTGGCGTACCTTTCTCCTGAACTGACCACGGGTCAGTTTCTTCACACCGCAGTTCACATGCTTGGAGACAAGGAGAACAGGATGCAGAAAGCAATGATGATCGTGGCCGCAAGCAGTGCCATGGCTCTGGCCTCGGCGGCCCTCGCCAGCAGCTATTCATTCAGCTCGATCGGCGAGACGTACTTTCAGGATTTCAACAGCTACATGGGCACCGAAGCCACCATGCCCGCTCACATGTTCGTGACGGGGGAGAATGGCGCGGGCGATCAGTACCCCGGTCCGTTCAATCCCTTCACCGGTGTGAGCAGCCTGGCCGACACCTCCAGCCCGACGTGGGGCGAGGGCTTCACGGCTTTCACCAACGGCGCCAGCGGCAACTCCTTTGGCATCCGCGAACGCGGACAGACCGACCTCCGCGACTCCCGTCTCTTCTTCGAGTTCACCAACAACACCGGCCAGGCGATCACCGGTTTCAACGTCAGCTACGACGTCGAAGTCTGGTTCCACGGTCAGCGCGCCAACCGCATTCGGATGAAGTACAACACCGACACCAGCGGCTTCAGCGACATTGATGATCTCACTTCGACGGTGAATCCGCTCGGTCCGGGTGGAAGCGGCGAGTTCGTGGACGGTTCGCTCGAAGAGAACCGCACCGAGGTTTCCGTGTTCGTTGATCTGATCGCGCTCGGGTTCGGCCCGCTTGCCGACGGCGAAACGGCGTTCTTCCGCTGGCAGTACTCCAATGCGGACGGCGACAGCGGATCGCTTCGCAGCGGTCTCGCGCTGAACAACCTCTCGATCACCGCGGTCCCTGCGCCGGCGGCATTCTCACTGTTCGGCGTGGCGAGCCTCGTTGGTGCCGGCCGTCGTCGTAAGCAATGACCACCGACGAAGGTCGGTGGTTCGCACGAACAAGTCGAAGTGGATGCATGCGCGCGGCCTCACGGGAACGGCCTGTGGGGCCGCCCTGCATCAGCTCGACGAACCTCATCAAGACAACAAGTAAATTTCACGGGAACCTTGCAGAAAATTCAAGTTGATGCCTTGCAATGTCCTGCTGTGGTCGCAGTAGGAATTGAAGTCATCCATGTCGAAAGTCAACTCCTGCAGGTTCCACTCATCAGTCGAATCAATCCGACAAGGAAGCAACCACATGGCAATCTCAAAATTCACTTTGTGTACGGGAACGATCGGGACATTGATGTTCGCGACCGTGTCTCTCGGCTCGGGACTCATATTAAATGAATGGAACGCGGTTGGAAGTCAGAAATGGCTCGGCAACCCGAGCGATCCTGCTTGCGAAGGGCCGGCCGGCGAGATCTGCGCCGACGATGATGACACCTTTTTCGGCCGCGTTCTGGGCAACGGAGGCGACTGGCTGGAATACGTTGTCACTGAGGACAATCTCGATATCCGTGGCTGGCAGATCTACTGGGCGGAAGTCGGCAACAATGATACCAACGGAGAAAATATCTGGTTCGGCAATCCAAACGTTGAGCAAGGCATCATCACTTTCACGGATGATCCGATTTGGGCCAACCTCCGAGCGGGAACGATCATCACCATCACCGAGAAAACCACCAAAGAAGGTGGCCTGGATACCGATGTCTCCTTCGATCCCTGTCATGGCGACTGGTGGATCAACATCAACAGCTTTGACACGCAGTACGTGACGACCGTGACGAACGTGGATGGCGATGGTCCGGGCAATTTCACGGTCGGCAACGATGACTGGCAGGGGAGCATTCGGGACGCAGATGGCAACCTGATTCAAGCTCCGATCGGAGAAAATCTCCCCGGTTGGGTCGGCGGCGGCATTAACAGCCGCGAGATCGGTGAACTGATCGCTGACCCGTCCCGCAACGTCACCATTGCGGATTACGACGACGGCAATTCAAGCACGTTCAATCAACCGAATCGCTGGACCACAACTGTGGGATTCAATCCGGTGGTCATCTGCCGGAAGTACCAGGATTTCAGCGAACTGCGCACCTGGACGTTTGATGAGTGCCCGTGCAGCCGCGTGATTCTCAATGAGTACAACGCCGTTCGCGAGGATCGATTCCTCAACGGCGGTGATGAGAACACCGACGAAGACGGCGGTTTCGCGCAGGACACCTTCTTCGGGCGCGTCATGGGCAACGGGGGCAACTGGTTCGAACTCGTTGCCGTCGATGACGTTGACATGCGCGGCTGGATCCTCGAATGGGCGGAGGTGCAGGACGGCACGAACGGCCAGATCATTCTGAGCGACGATCCCTTCTGGTCCGCGGTCCCGGCCGGCGCGATCATCACCTTTATCGAAAAGACCACTTCCGAGGGCGGCCTCGATACGAACGTCGATCTCACGCTGCCCGGCGGCAACTGGATCAACATCAATACATTCGATACGCAGTACGTCGAGACGACGACCAGCAATGTTTCGAGCCCGACCTGGGGTGAGGGATTCACCGCCTATACGAACGGCGAAACGGGCAACTCCTTCGGGATTCGTGAACGCGGCGAAACCGATCTTCAGGATTCGCGTCTCTTCTACGAATTTGAAAACAACACCGGCGACATCGTGGTCGGATTCAACGTCAGCTACGACGTGGAGTGCTGGTACCACGGCCAGCGGGCCAACCGGATCCGTCTGAAGTACAACGACGACACCTCGGGTTTCGGGTCGATCGACGACATTGTCTCGACCGACAACCCGCTCGGCCCCGGTGGCCCCGGGGCGCCGGTCGACGGCTCCTTGCCTGAG
>SLDM01000033.1 GCA_007125255.1 Phycisphaerales bacterium | reverse complement strand
TCGCCCCCGTCACCACTTCGTCACTCGGTCACTTCGTCACTCTTGCTCCGTGCATCTCTGGGGGTGCCACGGCCAGCGAGCGAAGCGAGTCGGCCGTGCCGGGTGGAAGCACCGTCAATGGACTGAACCATGACGCCCTGCGCTCGCCCCCGTCACCACTTCGTCACTCGGTCACTTCGTTACTCTTGCTCCGTGCATCTCTGGGGGTGCCACGGCCAGCGAGCGAAGCGAGTCGGCCGTGCGAGGGTGGAAGCACGATCACCGGACCGAGGTACGACGTTCACTCGGCACTACTCGATGCCTCGGTGCCTCGGTGCCTCGATTCCCATCACCGCCCACGCGATGCGCGCTTACGCCTCGCCCTTGGATGAAGCGTTGAAACAAAAGACGAAGCGGCACCCCATGGGGGCACCGCTCCGCTCTCTCTCCATCCCTGTCGTAACTCTCGGGAACTCCGCACCCGGGAAGCGCGGGTCAGGGTTCATGCCTGACGACGGCGACGGGCGCCGAACAGGCCGGCCAGACCGGCCAGTGCGAGGGCACCCGGCGCCGGCACGAGGTTGGCGTTGATCCAGTCCTTCGCCGCCAGAACGTCCGACTCACTTCCGCTCATGTTGAAGATGACCCAGAACGTGTCCGAATCACCGTACTGCGGCTGTCCGGAAGCGCCGGGCGTGTGGAACAGGCTCAGCTCGATCATGTACATGAGCACGTTGTCATCGGCGTTGTTGATGGTGTAGTCGGCATCCTCGTGGTGACGGCCCCACTGGGCGGGGTTGTTCGGATGCGTGGTTTCATCGCGGATCGCCCATGAGAGTCCGGGGGCGAAGCCGGCGCCGCTGGTTGCGCTCTCACCGCTTCCGTCCTGCTTGGTCATGGTGACCGTGTTGCCCGATTCGCCAAACGCGGAACCGTCCCATCCATGGAGTGCGCTCATGAAGTTGAGCCCGATCTCTCCGGGATAGGCGAACGCCCCGCCGGGGCTGTTGGTGCCGAAGTCGAAGAACGTCTCGTTGGTCACCGGATTGGTCAGCGCATCGAACGCGAAGACCAACTGATCGCCCTGGTAGCCGCCTTCGGCGCTGATCCAGCCCTGCGTGGCGAGGTTGCCCTGGTCGTTCACATAGACGCCGAAGTGGACACCGTCCGGCGCGGCAATGGCCCCCGCAGCGAGCGAAAGCGTGGCGGCACCGGCCAGAACTGTCGTTGCGTTCTTGATTGTCATTTCTCTGAGCTCCTTCACATCTCGAATGATGTTGAAAAACAGTTTTTGAACAAAGTACCGATCGTGTCGTGGGTTCACGCGATCCGGTCGCGCTGGCCCACTGCTTCTTCCACCCCTCAACTCCCGGAAGCTTCGGTCAATCTCACGGGCAACTCCCCCACGCATCGAGCAGGATGAGCAGGTCGAACACGTCGACCGTGCCATCGCCGTTCAGATCTGCAGCGCTTTCACCTGTGCTTCCCCACGCGTCGAGCAGAGCCAACAGGTCGAAGACGTCGACGTTGCCGGAACCGGTCAGATCGCCCGCGCAGGTCGCGCCGCCGTTGAGCAGGTTGTCCTCAACCCATATGCGTGCTTCGTCCATGGTTTCCGAAGCGGCGTTGTGACCGAAGATGATCCAGACCGGATCAGAGGGTTCGATGCCGGCGGCATTGACCCACACCTCGATCTCGAGCAGATACACACCGCCCCCGCCGGGGTTGTTCAGCGTGTAGACGGGATGACCGTGCAGCGAACCACCGGAGGTCTGGGCCAGGATCAACTCCGGCATGAGATCCGGGCTCTCCGGATCGTTCGCCGGCGTATCGATCGTCACTTGGAAACGGGTGATCGAGATCGTCTCGGGCGAGGCGATCGTGTCGAAATCACCCGACGATTCATCCCAGACGCGCAGCGCCTTGCGGATCGCAAGGCCCACCAGCACGTTGTTGGGCAGCACCCCGGACGCCGCATCGAAGCCGGGGTCGTTGGTTGCGATTCCTCCACCTTGCTGACCGAGTCCCTGCGTCCAGATCTGCCCGGGAAAATTCAGACTCGAGCCGTCGAACGAACCGGTTTCGACCTTGCCGTCGGTGACCTGAAGGATCACATCGCCGGCGTGGATATTGGGTGACGCCCAAACACCGGCCGCGACGCACGCGAGGGCGGCGCCACCGAGCAGGGCACAGGAACGAATGGAAAACTGCATGATGACCTCTCTTTGCAGCGGCAATGACAGTGTGGAGTGCTGAGGTGCGTCAGACGACCTGAACACCTGCCCGCCACGACCTGATTGACGTGAGATACCTGGTGGTTTACGGTTGACTTGCCGGCGGGAAAAACGCGTTGCGATCCGCGTCGACGTACACGTCGCGAAACGACAGAACCACCGTTCGTCCGTCCACGAAGAGATAACTCGACCGCGAATCCCATCCGGCAGTGGGACCGCCATGTATTCCGAGTTCGATCTCCCGGACGACCCAAAGCGGCAACTCCTCCTGGTCGGGAATATCGAGCCATTCGTCGCTGTGGAAATGATCCGAGCGCGCGAACTCCGGATCCGAGTAACCATGGCGCGCGCCTTCGGTCATGACGGTGAAGTGCACGGTCTCCGAAGGCCTCGGAATCCAGCGCAACCGGTGAAACTCCTGGGTCTTGACTTTGCCGTCCTCAATCTGCACGTACGCGCCGAACTTCCGCGTGAGCAGATAATTGACGCCGTAACTGGACCATCGCGAAATCTGGGCCGGCTGCAGCGTCTCGCCGGGATTGGCTTCCAGGAAGTCCAGCGCCTGATTGAGCGTCATGCCCTCCCATGCACCACCATCGTCGAGCGCCCAGTACGGACTGCGGTCGGCGGGCGAACGCAGCGCCAGGGTGCTGTCGTGGAACATGCGGGGAAGCTTGCTCAGCCAGGAGTTGCGCGGATCACCGATCCCCCCGTGAGGAAGATCGACATCGACGAACGCCTCACGGTTCAGGTTCATGTACATCTGGTGGGCCACACCGATCTGGCGCAGATTGCTCTGACACTCGGTCTGCTGCGCGCTTCGGCGCACCGCGCCGAATGCCGGCAGCAGCAGCGACATCAGAATCGAGATAACGCCGATGACGACGATCAACTCGATGATCGTAAAACCGGCGCAATCGCGCCGAGCACCAACTCGCTTCGTGCGCATCAATGTCAACATCACCAGAATCTCCGCAAGCAGAGTCAAACCCACTCTGCCGCCGCCCACCCGTTTGGATGGAGCGGCTGCAGAACAACGATTGTGCAAGCCCTCGCGAGAAAGCCCGCGCATCGGTCCGCGACGTGCGCCTCGCTGATCATCCGCGGGGAAGATCGGGCCGAGGCGGGACGATCATCCATGCAGACCGGTCATGAAAATCGGCCAGGCATGAAGAATCAATTCGGACGGAGGCAACGCGTCGTTTCACGCCCCGGGGGGCGCGCGGGGTGGTGCGTTTGGATAGTGACGCGGGCAGATCGGCGAGGCGGGGACGACCGCGCTGGCGACCTCCCGCATCCGCAGAACGGACTGCGCTTCCGGAAGGGCCGGCACGAGAACGAGAGACTTGGCGAGCATGTCGCACAAGCCGCATCGCTCATCGTCATGGGATTCTCGGGTTCCGCCATGATGGTGCGACGCGTGGCCAGGCACATCGCCGCGAATGACGATCTTTCGTTGATCGGCCCGCGGTTGATCGGCGCCCGGGGTACCGGGGCCCCTCTGGGCAATACCCGGTTCGCCCTGATCATGACGAGTATGATGATGGCAACACGGTTCGCGCTCGGTGGCGCCGCGGAGATGCGCATCGGTCCGGCCCGGACCCCCGTGCCGCCGGACGAGTTCGAGACTGGTCCCGGGATGGGCCCCAACATCGGCCCCGGGAACGGCTTCGGGAGTGGCCGCCAATCTGGTCGACCACGACGCCGGCACGGCGTGATCCGCCCGGCCGGCCGGCGAATCGTCTTCGTTCGTGGATGATCCTGATGATGCAGATGGATGGCGGCAACTCTCACCGCACGACGGCGAAACGCTCGCGCCGCACTCCTCCCTGCCGCGTTCATTCGGAAGTGACGATGCCGCCCCGTCGGTCTCGCCCGGACCAAGGCGACAGCTGTGCAGCCCCGAAGCGCAGCAGTTCGCGCACTCCCCGCTCATCAGATGGATGAACCGCGGCATGCCGACCGCGTAGAGCATGAACAATCCGAGCAGAACGAGATGGAGCCGCTTCGGCTGCATGAGGTTTCTCATGGTACGGCCGGCCCGCTCGCCGTCAAGCTTTACTGACAATATTTTTCATCTGGAGCCCGGTCGCCGGCGGGCCTCACACATGCGGAGACATCGATTGGCCGGCCGGTCAGTCGGCCTCTTCACCCGGCCGCCAGGTGCGAACCGGGATGGCCGGCAGATCGGTCTCTTGCTCGACCGTCTGCGCGAGTGCCCGGGCGTGAAGCGGGTCGTCACAGAGCACGAACAGACTCGATCCGCTGCCGGCCACGTGGACCGGGCGTGCGGCGATCTGCCGGATCCGGCTGCGAATCGGCTCCAGTTCCGGGGCGACCGACAGCGCCGCGTCGGTCAAATCGTTGGGCAGCTCCGCCTCGGCGAGTGAGGTCACCGGCAGGAGCGTCAGTTCACGGATCCGCCCCGGCTGAAGCGCCGCATTCCCTGCTTCTTCAAGTGCGGCGCCGGCGCGCTCATCACCGGCGAGCTCATCAAAGGATCGGTACACCGAACCGGTCGGACACGCCAGCTCGGGCAAGATCAGGACCACGTGAAGCGGCGGGAGCGACTCGAGCGGTGTGATCTGCTCACCCCGTCCTTCGACCAGGGCGCTGCCGCCACGGACGAAAAAGGCGACATCGGAGCCGAGCGGGGCTGCGATGCGCTCCAGCGCTT
>SLDM01000380.1 GCA_007125255.1 Phycisphaerales bacterium | reverse complement strand
TTCTGCCAGGCAATCAGATCCCGAAATGTCCGCACGCTGCTCATTCGAATCCCCCTTCGCCCCTCCGTCGCTCCGTCGCTTTCCCTCTACATCACCAACCGCCCGGGATTCTCCAGCTCTCCGATCACGGTCCGCATGAAGTTGATCTCCTCCCCGCCGTCGATGATGCGGTGATCGAAGGAGTGGCTGAGCGGCATGATGAAGCGCGGCGCGATCTCGCCGCCCACCACCCACGGCATCCACCGGGTTCGGCCGGTCGCGAGCACCGCGACCTGGGGCGGGGTGACGATCGGCGTGGAGTAGCGGCTGCCGCCGACCGCGCCGGGATTGGAGAGCGTGTACGTCCCGCCGCGCGTCTCGTTGACCGTAAAGCTCGCGGTGCGCGCCTTCTGCCCGATCTCCGCCAGGGCGATCGCGATCTGGGGCACCGAGAGTTGATCGGCGTCGCGGATCACCGGCGCGACCAGGCCCCGCTCGGTATGCACGCCCACCGCGATGTTGATGTACCGGCGGTAGATGATTTCCTGCCGGTCCGCGTCGTAGCTGGCGTTGAACATCGGAAAGAGCCGCAGTCCCTTGGCGACCGCGCGGATCACGAAGGCGAGCATCGTCAGCTTCGGCTGCTCCGGCGCGAGTTCCTGTTCGTTGTACTGTTTGCGGAGCCGCTCGAGTTCCGTGACATCCGCATCGTCGGAGTCGGTGACGTGGGGGATCGTGGTCCACGACTGGCTCATCACGTTGGCGATTGTCTTCCGCGCCTGGGAGCAGGCGACGCGCCGGATCTCGCCGTGGTTGTCCCTCTCATCCGTTCCGGCGGGCAGTTCCGTGACGCGGTTGAAGATCTGCGCGCTACCCGTGGTGTGGGCGACCTGCTTTGCCCGTGCCGATGGCGATGCCGATGCCGACGGCGGCTTCGCGCTTTCGCGCTGCGTCCGTGCGGCGGCTGGCGGCGATGAAGCCCCGCCCTCTTTGACGAAGGTTTCCACATCGGCGCGGGTTACGCGCCCCCCGGGGCCGGAGCCGGGGATGATCTCGATATCAACCTCCATCTTCCGGGCGAGCTTTCGCACCGCGGGGGAGGCGGGTTTGCGGCGCCCGCCGGGCGCGCCGTTGCCGCTGCCGGATCCACTTCCAGTTCCAGTCCCGTTCGCGTGGCGGGGTGGCGCCGCCGTGGCGGTCCCGCCGCCCGACGAAGCCGCGCTCCCCGCGCGGCCGGCGGCCTCCCCCTGCCTCCGGCTCGATTCCGAGCCGGACGAGCCGGCAGATTTCGTCTTTGCGCCCGCTTCCCCGAAGGTGACCATCACGTCGCCGACGTTGACGGTCTGGTTCTCTTCCACGTGCCATTTGGCGATCGTTCCGGTGACGGGGGAGGGAATCTCGACCGCGGCCTTGTCGGTCTCGACTTCCATCAGCGGCTGATCTTCCTGAACCGGATCGCCCTCCTTGACGAGGAGCTTGATGATCTGTCCCTCGTGGACACCTTCACCGAGATCGGGCAGTCGAAATTCCTTCGCCATGGTGCGGAACTCCGGTTGGGGCCGCTCGTCATCGACGGGGGCCGGGTCGTGCGAATCGTGACAGGTCCTTCACCCGCGATGATACACGATCCGATCCGTCCAGACGCGGAGCGGATCTCCGCCCGGAGCTCGCTCCTGCACCGCCGATTGCCGCTATCCTGAATCCACTCTTGAGCGCCACGCCCGTCTTTATCGCCAGTGTCCCCACCGGTCTCGAATCGATTGCCGCGGATGAAGCGGTCGAGCGCCTGCCCGACTGCCGCATCATCGAGAAGCGGCGGGGGCGGATCATCCTGAGCACTCCCGCAACCCACCGGGAGATGCGCCGCCTGCGAACCGTCTTCCGCTGGTTCGCTTTCGTCGGCCGTGCCGCGGACGTTCCCGCCGCCGCCACCGGTCCGGAGCATCTGCGCCGCTCGGCCGAAACGATGGACTGGGATGCGGCGGTTGACCGGTGGCGGGCGTGGTGGAGCCACGGCGGCGCCGCGAAGAACGATCCGCCGCATTTCCGCGTGACCGCTTCGCGATTCGGCGAGCACGCCTACACCTCCATGGACCTCATGCGCGAACTCGGCGCGATGCTCAACGCGCGGTACGCCTGGCCGGTGCGGCTGAAGGAACCGGATCTGGAGGTCGATCTGCAACTGCACGATGGTGAAGCGCTCCTCGGTATCGTCCTCACGCCGCGCAGTCTGCACCACGATCGGAACTGGACGGCGGGCCCGACCGGGCTGAAGGCGCCGATCGCCGCGGCCGTGGCGCGGTTGCTCGCGCCGCAACCCGGTGAACGCATCGTCGATCCGCTCTGCGGATCCGGCGCGCTTCCGATCGAAACCGCCATCCTGGAGCCGCGGGCCACTGTGCTGGCGGGCGATCAGGAAGCCGCCCTCATCGACATGGCCCGTCACAACGCCGCCCAGGTCGGCGCAGCGATCGAAGCGTCAGTCTGGGATGCCCGGCACGTGCCGCTCGAAGAGGCTTCGGTCGATGCGATCATCACGGATCTGCCCTTCGGCGTCCGCGTCGGTTCCCACACGATAAATCGTCATCTCTACCCTGCGCTGATGCGGGAGTTCACGCGCCTGGTCCGCCCCGGCGGGCGGGCGGTCGTGCTCACCCTGGAGCGCCGACTCTTTCAACGGCTGGTCGATCGCGCTGCCCACTGGACCCTGCGCGAACATCGCCGGGTGACCTACGGCGGGATCGACCCCTCGGTGTACCTGCTGACGCGGAAGTCCAGGATGGCGAAGCCGGACGGATCATCGCCTATGCTGAGGCGACATGCTGCGCGAACCCGCATCGATGACTCTGAGCAACAGGGGGCGCACCCGCCCGCGCGGCGATCTTGACATCGACCTCCGGCGGCCGGTCGAACCGGAGGGTTCCTGCTTCTCGCCCACCGATCGCGCCGGCTTCGGCCCGAAGCGCTCCTTGCCCGGCGCACCCGGCACGGCGCGGCGCCGCCGGGGACGCGGGACGATGGTTCCGCGGGAGCTGCGTTCATGAGCGCGATCTCGTCAGATTCTCTCGCCTCGATCGAAGCCGCGATCGAAACGTGGTTCGCCGAGCGCGGATGGTCGCCGTTTGAGTTCCAGCGCGAGTCGTGGCGGGCGCAGAGGGAAGGCGCGAGCGGGCTCGTCCACGCGCCGACCGGACTGGGCAAGACCTACGCCGTCTGGATGGGGCTGCTTGCCCGGGCGCTCGAGGAGGATGCCGCTCGAACGACGCCCGCGCCGCTGCGCGTCCTCTGGCTCACGCCGCTGCGGGCCCTGGCCAATGACACGGTCAGCGCCCTGACCGCGCCGCTGGAACCGCTCGGCGTGAACTGGACGGTGGAGAAGCGCACCGGCGATACGACCGCGAGCGCGCGAAAGAAGCAGCGGGAGCGTCTTCCGAGCGCGCTGGTGACGACACCGGAGAGTCTGTCGCTGTTGATCGCCTCCGCCGATCATGCCGAGCGGTTCAGGAACATCCGCGCGGTCATCGTCGATGAATGGCACGAACTGCTCGGAACGAAACGCGGCGTGCAGACGGAGCTTGGTCTGGCCCGATTGCGGGCGATCAATCCTGCGCTCCGGATCTGGGGGCTCTCCGCGACGCTCGGGAACCTGGAAGAGGCGATGCGGACGCTGCTCGGACCGACCCTCGCGCCGCGCGGCCGGCTGATTCACGGGGCCGAACCGAAACGGATCGAGATCGAAACGCTCATCCCCGACTCGATCGAGCGCTTTCCCTGGTCGGGTCATCTCGGAACGCGCCTGCTTGAGCCGGTGATCGGGCGGATCGAGCGGGCGAAGACCACGCTGCTCTTCACCAACACGCGCTCGCACACCGAGATCTGGTTTGCTTCGATTCTCCGCGCCCGGCCGGACTGGATCGGCGAGGTCGCGCTCCACCACGGTTCGCTGGATCGCGAACTGCGGAGCGAGGTCGAGTCGATGATCGATCTCGGCCGGATGCGCTGTGTGGTCTGCACCTCCAGTCTCGATCTGGGCGTCGATTTTTCCCCGGTCGATCAGATCATCCAGGTCGGCAGCCCCAAGGGCGTGGCGCGGTTGATGCAGCGGGCGGGCCGGAGCGGGCACCGTCCCGGAGCGGTCAGCCGCATCATCGGCGTGCCCACGAACGCGCTGGAACTGGTCGAGTTCGCCGCCGCCCGCACCGCGATGGAGCGCCGCCTGATCGAACAGCGGGAACCGATCCGCAAACCGCTCGACTTACTCATCCAGCATCTGGTGACGCTTGCCCTCGGCGGCGGCTTCGAGCGCGAGCTCGCGCGGCGGGAAGTCATGAGCGCCGCGGCGTACGCCGATCTCAGTGAGGCCGAGTGGCAGTGGGCGATGGATTTCGCCTCGCGCGGCGGTCAGGCGCTCGACGCCTATCCCGATTTCAAGCGCGTTGTCGAGCGCGACGGCCGGTACATCGTCGATCAGCCGAAGATCGCGCGGCGCCACCGCATGGCGGTCGGCACGATCACCAGCGACAGCGCGATGATGGTGCGCATGGTCGGCGGGCGCTCGCTCGGCTCGATCGAGGAATCGTTCATCGCGCGGCTGCGGCCCGGCGATCAGTTCATGTTCGCCGGCCGCATGCTCGAACTGGTGCGGGTGCGCGAGATGACGGCCCAGGTCAAGCGGGCGACGAAGCGCGCCAATCTCGTGCCGCGCTGGGGCGGCGGGCGCATGCCGCTGTCGGGTGAGCTGGCCGGTGAAGTGCGCCGGCATCTCGCCCTGGCCGGGGAGGAGGAGACGTCCGTCCATCCGGAGATCAACGCGGTTCGGCCGATCCTGGATGTGCAGGCGGCGTGGTCGCGCCTGCCCCGGCCGGGTGAGCTGGTGATCGAGCGACTGAAGACGCGGGAGGGACACCACGCCTTCGTCTACCCG
>SLDM01000540.1 GCA_007125255.1 Phycisphaerales bacterium | reverse complement strand
GTTCGGCCTCTCCGCCGGGCAGATCGTGCTCCTGGCCGTCCTGCCCCAGATCGCCATCGTGCTTCTGGTGCGGTGCGCAACGTGGCTCTGCAGCCGCCGGATGGATCGCCGGGGTTCGGTCAAGGCGATCATGTCCGCCGAGCGCATTGCGCGTCAGTCGCGCTGGTTGATTCTCGGCTGGCACGCCGCGGCGGTCCTCCTGTTCGGCTGGCTCGATACGGTGCGCGGCGTGACCGGCGACCTGATTCTGGTCGATGAACTGATCGTTCTGCTCCCGCCGCTGCTGGCGGTCATGGGCACGTTCTGGGCGTACTACCCGGTCGAGCGCCGCTGGCGCGAGGCGCTGATCATTCGGCGTCTCGATGACGGGCGACCGCTCCATCCGATGCCGTCGTGCCGGGCGTACGTCTGGAACCAGACGCGCGTGGGGCTGCTGATTCTGCTCGTGCCGGTCCTGTTGATCGTCGGGCTCTCCCAGACGGTGCGCATCGCCATGGAGCCCTACGCCGACGCGGCGTGGGGGGGGTGGGCCCTGGCCGGCGCGCTGCTGCTCTCCGCCGGTCTGGTGTTCCTCTTTGCGCCGGTGATCATGCGCTACGTGCTGAGCGTCGAGCCGATTCCGCCCGGGCCGCTGCGCGAGTCGCTATTGGAGATCTGCCGGGCGCACAACGTAAAGGTGCGGGAACTCCTGATCTGGCGAACCGGCGGCATGATGATCAACGCCGCGGTGATGGGGCTGGTCGGTCCCCTGCGGTACGTCATGATCACCGACGGATTGCTGGAATCGATGGGGCGCGAACAGGTGCGGGCGGTGATGGCGCATGAGATCGGGCACGTGCGCCATCGCCACATTCCCTGGCTGGTGCTGATTCTTGCCGCGACCCTTCTGCTCACGAGCATCCTGATGGACGGTCCTCTCCTGCTGCTCGATGCGGCGGGCCTCGCTTCTGCCCGGATGATGCTGCAGTGGATGCCGGGCGTCGTGCTGCTCACCGCGGTCCAGCTGGTGATCGTCTTCATCGTCTTCGGCTGGGTCTCGCGCCGCTTTGAACGGCAGGCCGACACCTTTGCGGTCAAGCACCTGAGCGCGCATCCGGCCCCGAAGCTGCCGGTCCTGATCGACCGGCGGCGCGAGGGCGACACCGCCGCCTCCGACCCGATCGGGCACGACGCCGATGCCGACAGCGTGAGCGCGGCGGTGGAGGCGGCAGAGTCGTCCTTTCCCGCTTCGCGCGATTCGATCGACCACGACGCGGTGCTCGCCATGAACCGCGCGCTGGGATTGATCTGTGAGTTGAACCTCGTCGACCCCGAGCGGTCGAGCTGGCGGCACGGTTCGATCGCCTGGAGACAACGCTACCTCCGTTCGATCGTCGGCGCGCCGGCCGGTGAGCTGGCCATTGATCGCACGATCGTCCGGCTCAAGTGGCTGGCGCTGCTTCTGCTGATCGCCGGTCTGCTGCTGGTCGCCCTCGTGGTGCGATCAGATACACTACAGCTGGTGGAGGCGGCGCCGTGCGCAGAAGTCCGCGGCGCATCGCCGACACGGCTCGCGGACCACCACGAGTGTATTGCGCGACCGCCCGGTTGTTTCTCGTATCGAGAGGTTCGAACGTGATTCGTTTCACCAAGATGCAGGGGATCGGCAACGACTACGTGTACGTCAATGGATTCGAGCAGTCGATTGATGAACCGTCCGAACTCGCCGTCGAAATCGCCGACCGACACTTCGGGGTGGGCGGGGACGGGTTGATTCTGCTGCTTCCGCCCGAGCCGGACTCCGAGGCGGATGTGCGCATGCGCATGTTCAACGCCGACGGCTCGGAATCCGAGATGTGCGGCAACGGTCTGCGCTGCGTTTGCAAGCTCGCGCATGATCTCGGCATCGCCACGCGCCGGCCAATGCGGGTTCAGACCGGGCGCGGCGTGCTCTCGCTCGAGTATGACCTCGACGAAGAGGGTCTCGTGCGCGATGTGACGGTGGACATGGGGGAACCGATTCTGAATCTGGCCGACGTTCCGGTGATTGAATCGAAGATCAAGGAGAGCGAGGGATCGGTCCATACGTTCGAAGCGCACGGCATCGATTTTCACGCGGTCTTCGTCTCGATGGGCAATCCCCACGCGGTCATCTTCGCGCGGGATATCGCCGCGGTGAACCTGCAGGCGGTGGGGCCGGTCCTGGAGACGCACGAAGCATTCCCGCACCGCATGAACATTCACTTTGCGCATGTCCACGGCCGGAGCGAAATCACCATGCGCACCTGGGAGCGCGGCTCGGGCATCACCCTGGCCTGCGGCACGGGCGCCTCGGCGGTCTGCGTCGCGGCGGTTCTCGCCGGGCTCACGGACCGAGAGGTCCTCACGCACCTGCCGGGGGGCGACCTCACCATTCGCTGGGATGAAGCGACGAACCACGTCTTCATGACCGGACCGGCCGTCGAGGTCTTCCGGGGCGAGTGGCGCGGCGTGCCGGTCAGAAGCTAGAAGCCGGAGGGCAGAAGAAGCGCCCGGCAAGGAATGAGTCGCGAAACGAAACAGAGCCATCAGCCCGGAACAGAGCCATCAGCCCGGAACAGAGCCATCAGCCCGGAACAGAGCCTTCAGCCCGGAAAAGAGCCATCAGCCCGGAAGAGAGCCATCAGCCCGAAAAAGAGCCATCAGCCCGGAAATCAGTCGACCATGCCCACCCAGTCTCCCCCCTCGTTCATCTCCTCCCTCGCCGCCCGCCACGATGAGCTCGTCTCGACCCTCGCGGAGCACGTGGCGATTCCGACCGGGCACAGCGATCGGCCGGGGCTGGATGAGTACCGCGGTCTGCTCGCGGAGCGGCTCAAAGGACTCGGCGCGACGATCGAACTTCGAGCCGGTGAGTCCCGGCCGTGGTGGCTCGATCATTCGGGCCGGTCGCGCGCGGCGATCGAAGCGGAGACCGAAGAACCGCTGCCGGTTCTCATCGCCCGGAAGCAGACCGGCCACGACTCACCGCGGGTCATGATTGCCGGCCATCTCGATACGGTGCACGATCCGAAGGGATCGTTCCGGGAGATGACGATCGACGGCGCGAAGAAGTTCGCCACCGGTCCCGGGGTCGTGGACATGAAGGGCGGCGTGCTGATCGCCATCGCGGCCCTCGAGGCGCTCGCCGAGGCCGGCGTTGACTGCAACTGGACGGTCGTTCTGAACGGCGATGAGGAAACCGGTTCGTTCCAGAGCGCGGGCATTCTGCACGATGTCGCCGGTGAGCACGATCTGGGCATCGCGGTCGAACCCGCGCTCGCCGACGGCTCGCTGGCGATCGAGCGCATGGGGTCCGGGCAGTGCATGATCGAGGTGTTCGGCCGGTCCGCCCACGTCGGCCGCGAGTTTGAGAAGGGCCTCAGCGCGGTCACGAAACTGGCGGAGGTCCTGCTCATGCTCTCGAAGATGGCGCGACCTTCGGAAGGGCGGATCGTCAATGCCGGTCCGTTGAAGGGAGGCGTCGTGACCAACGCGGTACCGGACTACGCGGCCTGCTGGGTGAACGTGCGCTACCGTGATGCGGAGGCGGGAGACGTTCTCGGGCGGATGATCGATGAGCTGGCAACGGCGGAGGAGGAGGTCCCGCGCGTCGTGGTGCACCGCCGGTGGAACCGGCCGGCCAAGCCGGCGACGGATGCCGTCGCGGCGTTCGCCCGGGGCATCCAGGCGGCCGCCGCCGCACTCGGCCAGGAACTGCCCTTCGCTTCGACCGGCGGGGTGTGTGATGGCAACATCATGCAGGCGGCGGGCCTGCCGACGCTCGACACGCTCGGGGTGCGGGGGGGAAATCTGCACCGGCCGGATGAATTCATTGAACTGGCCAGCCTCGTCGACCGCAGCCAATTGCTCGCCACGGTCCTCAGCCGGATCGCGGCGGGAGAATTGGCCGTGCCGGACCGGAAATCCGTGGCACAATAGAGGTGCGAACGATCCGGGAAGGCGGCGGATCACAGGGGTGCCGGTCAGGGGAGCGCCCGGCGCCAATGGGAGGGCCGAGCGGTGTCACGAGACAAGGAGGCTTCTCAGCGATCGTCCGGCGGGGAAGCGCGCGACCGGGAAGCCGAGCGGCATCACCGGAAGGCGTCGCTGTTTCTCCGCGCCTGTGAGATGCCCCCGGAGGAGCGGGCGGCATTCCTGCGCGAGGCATGCGGCCGGGATACGGCGCTGTTGCGCGAGCTCGAAGCGCTCTGCCGCGCCGACGCTTCGGATTCCTCGTGGCTCAAGTCGGGACAACTCCACCAGCAGGTCGACGTGCCCGCGCTGCTCGGGGACGCGAAGGATCACGCGGAGATCGACATCCCCGGATATCGCCTGCTCGAGGTCATCGGCACCGGCGGGATGGGCGTCGTCTACCGCGCCGAGCAGGAGAGGCCGCACCGGTTCGTGGCCCTGAAGGTTCTGCACTGCGGTCTCGCGGAGGGCGATCCGGAGTCGATTCGGCGCTTCCGGGCGGAGGCCGATATCCTCGCGCGCCTGCAGCATCCCAACATCGCGGCCGTGTACGACGCGGGAACGTTCCGCTCCTCGCGCGGGCACGAACAGCCGTTCATCGCGATGGAACTTGTCGAAGGGGTCACGCTCCGTGAATACGTCGAGGCAGACGCACTGGAACGCGACGCGCGGCTGCAGTTGTTTCTCGATCTCTGCGCGGCGGTGGAGCATGCGCATCGCCGGGGCGTGATCCATCGTGACCTCAAGCCCGTGAACGTCCTCGTCCAGCCGACCGGTCAGGTCAAGGTGCTCGATTTCGGCATCGCGCTGGTCTCAGCCGAGGACTGGGCCGCCACTCTGGTCACGAGCGCCGGTCAGATGCTCGGGACGCTGGCGTACATGAGTCCGGAGCAGGTTGCCGGCCGGGCCGAACCGGTCGATGCGCGATCGGACATCT
>SLDM01000457.1 GCA_007125255.1 Phycisphaerales bacterium | reverse complement strand
TCACGGAGTGGGCGCTGGAGCGGTACGCCGAAGAAGAGAATGGATTGGATCTGGCCCGGGCGGAGCTTCAGGAGATGGCCTTTGGATCGTTGTCCACGATCGAACTGGCCGTTCTCAGCCGCGCGGAGCTTGAAGCCAGACTCGTGGAGGCGGATGTCGTGCTCGAGCGCATGGTGGAAGCGATGGAACTGCGGGACTCCGAGCAGGCCCGCCATGAACTTCAGCAACTGGACCGGGCGGTCGGACGCGGCGAGCACGGCCTGCTCGCGCAGGTCCTTCTCTATCCGACCGAGACGATCCTGAATCGCCGGATCCGCGCCGCGGAGCGGGTGGCGGCGCACCGGGCGACGCTGCTGACACTGGCCGAGCGACGCGCGTCGCCGCTGAGCTACGCCAACGCCGCGGTGTGGTACCGGCGTGCGGCCAGTCGCGTCATGGAGCTGGCGCCGGAAGAGCGCCGGGCGATTCGCGAGATCGTGCGGGAAACATCTCAATCGATACCGGCGGACATCCGGGACCGGCTGGAGTCGTCACCGGAGATCGTCGAGATTGCCCTCGAGGGATCGCTGCTGGATCGGTGCGCCTTCGCGACACTGGAAGACTCACCGCCGGCCCTCCTGACGTGGGATCAGTACGGCGCGAAACACGTTGCGTGGATGGTTTTCGCCGACGCCCGACGTCTGATCGAAGACCGTGACACGACCGGCGCGATGGACCGCCTGGGGATCGTGCTTCGAATGAGCCGCCACATCGCGGACGATCAGCGGCTGGTGAGCGCGATCATGGCCCACGAGCTTTTTGACCAGGTCTGGCAACTGGCGAAACAGGGGATCGAGCGTGGGCTGCTGAATGAAGCCTCCTGCCGCCGGTTGTTGCGTGAGGTGTACGCATTCTCGCCGAGAGATCCGTTCGGTTACGAGCGGGCGATGGAAGCGGAGCGGGAGCGTCTGGAGCCCTGGTTGCTGGGGATGCTTCCGGTCGACGACGATCGTCTGCCGGCCATCCTGGAACGCGTCCTGACCCGCACGAACGGCCGGATCCTTGCGGGCATGCTGGTCATGATGACGCCGGAGCTGGAGCCGCTTGAGCAGACGATCAATCCCCTGACCGACGATGCGGCCGCCGTGTTCGAAAGTGTCCTCGACCGCGAAGCGGTCGAGGCATGGTTCGCGGCCATTCACGACTGGCGGGCGTCGGCCTCGATGGGCCGGGTCGAAGAGATGTTTGCCCCCCGCGGGCCGGACATCGTGACCTGGGAGCGAGGCCAGCGTGATGCGCGGCAGCTGTGGCGCGAGGCGATGTTGCGGTTGCGGGAAGCGATCGAGGCCGCGGATGGGGAAGGACAGGGGGAGTAACGACGTGACGGAGTGACGAAGGGGTGGGCGATGGCGACAGGAGTGCTGAGGTCGTATCCACGAACTGGAGGAGTCATCTCGGAACTGGATTTCAGATCTCAGAGAAATCAGAAATCTCAAATCTCAAATTTGAAATCCCGCGCGCAATCTCTGATCTTCAGCGAATGTAGCGCAGGCGGCCGAAGTCCGGGATGACGGCGCGATTGCCGTCACCCACGGTGTGGAGCGCGGGGAAGTAGACGACCCATGCCTTGCCCAGCAGCAGCTCACGGTTCACGATGAACGGTGCGTCGTCGATCTGCGCCGCCACGATCGGGTGGGGATTCTTCCACAGCCGGGAGTCCAGCGAGAACTGTGAATTGTCGCCGAGCATGAAGAACTGATCCGGCCCGAGTTCCGCGAGATTGTCCGGATGGGTCCCGTAGGCGTAGTTGCCTGGCGCGACGAGCGGTTCGTACTCCGGTCGGGCGGTGGGGTTCTGATCCGGCTGGGTCCCGATGCGCCCGCCGCGGTAGTAAAGGTCACGGTCCACGCGAAGTCGGTGCAGCGAGAGGGGAGACCCCTCGAAGTGCCAGCGAAGCGATGCCGGCCGGACCAGGCCCCGTTCCGCGGCAGCCGCGGCCTCGTGAACATCGTCGCGGCCGGTGACGTGCCGCAGGCGCTCCTCGGCGGTCCACTCGTAGTCCAGACGAACGACCGATCGACCGGCAACAAAGATCTGAATCGACTGATCGACGTGCCAGAACTCCACGTTCGTGACCCGGTCCGGTTGAAGAAGATCGACCGTTGCCCGCGCCTCCTCGGCCCAGTGCGCGTCATCATCCTCGTCGCGGTACCGCACGATCGCCTCGTTGCCGTTGATCACGAACTGGAAGATATGGCCGCGGGCACTGAGCTCAAGCGTGGTGGTCAGGCCCGCCTGGTCGGGGTGAATGCCCGCGCTGACGCGCAGGTCGCTGACATTGATCAACGGATTCACGTTGTTCTGCAGACCGGGCTGATTGTCGTGCAGCATGTTGTAGGACGTGAAGTCATTGAGACCCCGCCGATTCAGATTCCACCGGAGTTCGGTCGGTTCGGCCCGATCGGTGCGGAAGAGGCGCGCATCCGTGTCCCAGGACTCGCCGTACCACGGCGGTCCGGGGTAGGACGCGGAGAGCAGCCCGGGATTGCGGACCTGCCGGTTGCTGTCGAAGATCGGCGCCCACACGGCCCGCTGAACGTATTCCGGCTTTCGACGGATGGTGAAGTCAGCTTCTCCCGACGGCCGAACGAAGATATCTCCGTCGGCGAGCCAGAGCGTTTCGTCGGGCAGGCCGACCAGACGCTTGATGTAGTTGCCCGACTCGCCCTTGGGTTCCGTCGGATTCTTGAAGACGACGACGTCGAAGCGATCGGGATCGGCAAAGGGATAGATCGTCTTGAGAACGAGAATCCGATCGCCGCCGCGTGACCGGGGGGGGTGGATGTTCAGCCCGCGTGGCCCACGGTAGCTCGGGCCGAGCATCGGATCGAGCAGGCGGGATTCATTCAGGCGGTCCACGCCGATCGGGAACTCATGTCCGGTCAGTTCCGAGTGCACGAGGAAGTGTTGACCGAGCAGCGTCGGCGCCATCGAGCCGGTCGGAATGACGAATCCCTCGACCACGAAACCGCGGAAAGTCATCGCGAGGACGAACGCGATGATCAGCGACTGGAGGACTTCGGAAATCCCGCCGTCTTCCTCCGTTCCATGGGGCGACTTCGGCTGCTCTTCTTCACGCATGTTTGATTCGATCGCCCAGTGTCGAAAGGTCGCGAGGATTCCATGCCGGTGGTGGGCCGGCCCTGGCCGGATCGGCGGAAGGCGCGGCGAAAACTTACTCCGGAGACATCTGGGCGAACATCTGCTGCATCAGCGCTTCCTGCAGTTGCATGGGGGTGGAGATCTCGCCCGCTTCCACCTGATCCCGGACCGCTTCGACCGCCGCATCGAAGGCGGGGCGAAGCTGTTCACGCATGTCCTCATCGATCTGGTCGGCCAGGCCCTGCGCTTCCAGGGTCTGCATGACGGTCGAGAAGTCCATCATGTCGAGCATCGCCAGCAATTGCGCCCGATCCATCTCCTGGTCCATCTGCCCGCCAAGCTGGGAGGGATCCATGGCATCGGGGGCATCCGGCGCGTCCGGATCATCCACGTCTTCAATCGGCGGCAGATCCGGTGCCAGATCATCGGGCGAGACGGTGAGATCAACGTCCTCACCGTCCAGTGCGGCGAGAATCAACTCCATGTTCCGGCGAAACACCGTGGCGCGTTCCGCCGCGGTTCCGGTCAGCATCGACAGCGACTGCACCGCCGCCTCGGCGGCAGCGCGAGCATCGCTGATCGCTTCGTCGCGCTGCCGTCGCGTATCGTCCAGCTCATCCTGGTACCGCGCGACGTTGCTCATGGCGGACCCGGCTTCCACGACCTGCTGAAGCAGGCGAACCTGGTCCTCCAGACCCGATGCGCGATACCACGCGAGCCGGCTGTGAGACTCGTGAATGCGGGCTTCGACCAGCCGGAAGTGATCCGTCGCCCCGCCGCGGGCACGACTGATCGCCTGCTGCGCCTGTGTGGCGGCGCGATCGAAGTTCTCCCTCGCGCCGGCGTACATCTCCTGCAGGTCGCTGCCCATACCCGAAGCGATCGAGCTGAGCGATTCGGAGATCTCGTTTCGCAGCGCATCGCGTCGCTGCCGCATGGTTCCGGCGATCTCTTCAAACAGCGATTCGAACTGCTGTACCTGATCGACGGCTTCGGCCACGGCGTCGGCAAGACGCTGGAGCTGTCGGATCTGGTCCTGCGTGAGCTGTTCATCCGGCGAGAGCTCGAAGTTGAGATCAATCATTCGCTGCGAGATGCGGTACTCGATCTGGTCGGCTTCGCGGCGCTGATCGATGGCGGACCGGAATGTCGCAAAGCCGTCGGCCGGCCCGAGTTCGCTCGCGCGGCGAAGCATCTCATTGGCCTGATCGCGAAGTTCGACCACCCGTTCGGAATCGCGTTCGTTGAGCGAGCGGTTCTCCGCGATCGGATCGCGCAGCCGGTCAAGTTGTTCATTCAGATGTTCGAGTTGCTGCTGCGTCGCCTGGCGCAACTGCTGGAGCTGCGCCCGCTCTGACTGGGTCGTGACATCGCCAAGGGCCCGGGCGGTGCGGTGGTGTCTTCGCAGGCCGTTGATCTTCTGCCGCACCAGGCTCCGTTCGCGCTGGAGGTCCATTTCACGCTCGAACGCCTGCAACTGGTCGCTCAGGGCGAGTTCGCGCAGCGCTTCGGCGGCGAGCAGTGCCCCGGCGGCCTGCTGGCCCGCGGCACCTTCATTGATCCGCGACAGCTGGCCGATGAGATCGTTCAGATCACTCCGAACGGTCTGGAACTGATCATCCCCGGGCTGCAGGTTTCCGATCCGGGAACGCTCAAACTGCTGCGAGACGGAATCGAGAGTTCGCTGGACTTCGTTGCGAGTGGCGGCAGCGCTGTCTTCGCAGCCGGCCAGTCCCAGCGAACCGGTCCCGAGCAGTGAGCCGGACAACAG
>SLDM01000394.1 GCA_007125255.1 Phycisphaerales bacterium | reverse complement strand
CGATCCCCGCATCATGCAGCCGCCGGCGTGGGCCGATGCGCTGACTCCACAACATCCGCTACTTTCAGGAGTTGCCGAACTTGCGGGTTGCCCGTTTGTGGGTTGCCAGTTTGTGGGTTCTGGCGATGGGACATACCGTCAGGAAACGTGAATCGATCACCATCAACAACCCGCCGTCCGCCGACGGCCGTTGCACCATTGGCTGCTGAATTTCGCCCGCACGATCGAAGCCGATACCGCCCCCCCCTCTCCCCCCGCCGGCGACACCGCATCGTCTGTTCCCGCACGGGCGGGGATCCAGCGACGATGACCCGGCAGCCCCGCGCCCACCCACCTCCGCAGCCGGCACTTTTCTCTCGACTCCGCGACCCGGTTGATTTAAAATCAACCGGAGGATCGCCCCCGATGCCCGCGGATGCCCACCGGCACCTGCGCGATGCGATCCTCAGGGGTTCATGGCACGGAAATGGAGAAACATCATGTTCACTTCGACCCCGCGAAACGGAAACACATCGCTCGGTATCGCGATCCTTTTCAGTATCGTTGCGGCGCTTGTGTTCTCGCCCGGCGCCGCCCGGGCCGCCTGTCCCGGCGAAGGCGACTGCTGCCAACCGAACGGTTCACCCGGCTGTGAAGACAAGGAGTGCTGCGAATTCATCTGCAATGTCGACCGCTTCTGTTGTCTGTTCGAGTGGGATGATCTCTGCGTGCAGCAAGCCAACGACGCGTGCATCTGCGGCCATCCCCACTTCTGCGGCTTCGATTTCGCGGGCGACTGCTGCCAGCCCAACGACTCGCCCGGCTGCAATCACGCTCCCTGCTGCGACGCCGTCTGCCCGATCGATCCATTCTGCTGCGATACGGAATGGGATGATTTCTGCACGAACCTCGCCTTCGAGAACTGCACCGTCTGCTCCATCACCGGCGATCTGAACGGCGACGGCGTCGTCAACGTCCTCGACCTGCTCATCCTCCTTGAGAACTGGGGCCAATGCGACAACACCCGGGACTGCCCGGCAGACCTCAACGACGATGGCATCGTCAACGTCATGGACCTGTTGATTCTGCTCGAGAACTGGGGCTGATTATCGCGGTTTGGTGACGACACGATTAATCCCAGCCAGGCCCTCGCAGATACGCTGAACCCACAGCATCCGCCATTTTCGAGGGTTGCCAATCTTTCTTGTGGGTTCTGAGTTTGTGGGATCTGACAAATGACACAAGCCGCCGGGAAGTGTGAATTGGTCATCATCGACAAGTCTTCGTGCGATGACGCGTTGCGAGACTGGTTCGCCAACCTCGCGACCGGCATCGCCCCCCCGGACGTGCCCCCTCCGGAAGCAACGCGCCGCATCCCGATTCCGCCGATGGCGGCCGGGCCGCGCCGGGCTTCATCGTGTGGACAGCCAGTGTCACGCACGGCAAGCACATCGTTAAGTACCCAGCAGATTACGCCAGGTCCATCGAGGAACACACCACACCAGGCCAACGCGCACCGATGACGACCTACTGCGGCCGCTGGTCCACGAACGCCGGCAACAAAGGCCCGTGGTCAACTTCCGGGAGATGACGGTGGTTGCTGGAAGGCCGCTCCAATGATCGCCAGGGACTGCCATGAGGAACCATTCATGAATCAGTTATCTGCGAACGATCGACAACCCGGGACAGGTACGCATTTCAGGTAAGCAGATCCGGGCGCTCAAGGAGTCCATGTAGATGGCATCCTTCATTGCGACAGTTGCCTGGTCAGCAACGCGGTGTCGATCGCTCCCCAATCGAGGGCGACGCGGTTCCCTGGGCTGACGGCTGAGCGGAAAGAGCGTAACGGCGGGGCTTCCAGGAGACCCTCAGCCGGCCCCACTCTGCTTTCAAGTTGCCCTTGGCAACCGCCAGGAGCCCGGTCATGCGACCGGGTCTACTTACCTTCATTCGGGAAAGAGCCGTCAGGCGCGACGCTCAGCATTCACGTGTCGATGACGCAGAACGCGGTGGGTTGAAGATACCCTTCGGGTGCCCGCTTCGCTCTACCCACCCTACCTGCTTTCTTTGCGTCTTACCTCACCTCACCCCTTCGGCGACTTCGGGGCAAATATCGTCAGGAGCAGACCGAGCAGGGCCATCGCGCCGCCGCCGAGGAGGTACCACATGGTGGTGTCGGTGAAGCGGCCGGTGACGGTTTCGTGGAGATCTTCGCCGATGGTGTCGGTGGCCTGGAGACCGAAGATGAGCAGAACCACGCCGACGACCAGGAGGACGATTCCGATGATTCGTGAGACCGGCATGACGGGTCCTTTCCAATGAGTGCCAATGGATGCCACTGAATGAATGATTGGTGCAAGAGATCCGTGAAAACCGTGACGTCCTTGAAATGCTACGTGCCCAGAGTGTCCGTGGCGCCCATGAAATTCACGAAGTCCACGAGATTCATGAGATCCAGCTGATCAATCTTCTCCGAAAACTCAGAACGATCGCATCAGCCCGACGTAAAAGATCGGGGCGTCATAGCCCAGGTTGCGCGACGTGCCGCGGATCCGCGCGTTGGAGAGATGATGCCAGCGCAGGCCCGCCTTGAGGTGGGTGGCATCTTCCACCTGCAATGTCGCGCCGAGACCCGCCTGCAGATCAAAGTTGAAATGCAGACTGTTCGGTGTCAATGGGTTCTGGTGAAAGACCGCCGCCACCGAGCCGTCGATGTACATCGAGAAACGATTGATGCGCAGTAAGTGCCAGCGAAGACCGAACTCCGGTCCGCCCTGCACGCCGCCACTGGTGCGCTCCGCATCCGTGTAACCGATGGTGAAGCCGGCCCGGAAGGCAAGGGCTTCCTCGAAGTAGTGATCGACACTGAACTGCGAGACGTAAATGCGCCCGATATCCGGATCGCGCGAGGTGCCGAAGGTCAGAGACCAGTACCGTGATCCCTTGGCGAATGGCTCCAGCGGCGCATCACTCGGGAACTGGTTCTCGCCAGCGTTCTCGTGAGCGCTCGCATTGACGCCTTCGCCGGCCTGGTCAGCGGTTCGCGAAAGCGCGAGCAGTGGCAGTTCGGTCTCCGGCGCCGCGGGCGCAAGTCGGAGCGTGGTACTGCCGGGCGCGTCCCACACCGCCGCTTCCGTGGCGGGACTCACGTTCGGATCGCTGAGTACGCCGTGAGCATCCGACAGCACGCTGCTGATGTCGGAACTGGTTCCAGGGCTGACGACAGAACTGCTGTCAGTGCAGGCGATGATCGCCATCATGATGGTCGGTGTGGTCATCATGACTGGAGATTGTACCTCCTTCTCACTGACCGTGTTCTTCACGCAGCGCGGCGCCGCTTGAAGAACACATGGTGCCCTAGCATGAGGCAACCGGCAGAAGCGTGAGGATTCAGCGAATGAATGAACGAATGAAAGGAGTCAGCCGTGACTGAACAGAACCCGAAGGAGATGAGGCCACACCCGAACGATGGAGTTGTTGCCGCACGGCGGGCGTTTCTGACCGGAAGCGCAGCCGGCCTGGCATCACTCGCCGCCGGCGGCGCCCTGGCGGATACCGCCCAACCCGACCGCTGGCCGTGGCAGCGCGAAAACGATGGCATCGGCTCGCGCTTCCGCGACCGTGTGGTCCTGATCACCGGCGCAACCTCCGGTATCGGCCGGGCCGCGACGGAGGCGTTCGCGGGCGAAGGAGCAAGAGTCTTCTTCTGCGGAAGACGCGAATCGCGCGGCCAGAGGATCGCCCGCCGTATTCATGACCTCGGGGGCGAATCGACCTTCATGCGGACCGACGTGCGCGAAGAGGAGCAGGTGCGGCGGTTCGTGGAAAAGTGCGTCGAGACGTACGGCACAGTCGACATCGCCTTCAACAACGCCGGGATCGAGGGGCCGCGCGGGGACGTGAGCGCAATCGAACTGCGCGGCGAGGAGCAGAGCTACCGCGATGTCATGCGAACCAATACCGACGGTGTCGTCTATTCCATGCGGCACGAGCTGAGGGTGATGCGCGATCGCGGGCGCGGGGTGATCGTCAACACCGCATCGATGCTGGCCCACGGCGGCGCGGAAGAGTGGGGGGCGTACTCGGCGTCCAAGCATGCGGTGATCGGGCTGACCCGCTCGGCCGCCCGCGCCAACGCGGGCCGGAACATCCGGGTGCTGAGCGTCTCCCCCGGCGCGGTCGATACCGCGCTCCTGCGGCGGATGTACGGCGAGGACCTCTCCCGAATCGAGCGGGCAAACCCCTCCGGGCGCATCGGCCGGCCGGAAGATATCGCCGCGGCGGTCCTGAACCTCGCCGCGCCGGAATCAGGGTATCTGCACGGAGTGGATGTGCAGGTGAATGGGGGGTCGGGGGCGTAGGAAGGACGGGAGCGACGGAGGGAAAGTGACGAAGTGACAAAGTAACGGAGTGACGAAGTGTGGGGGGCGGTGACGGTTGTAGTGGACCGGCGAGGGGTGCCGTGGTCTGAGCGACGACAGGAGCGAATGCCACGAGGTCGCGCGACCGTCATCGAATACAGATTGAACGTCGGTCGTGCATCTACGTGGATCAAGAAAGGCACGGGGGCACGGAGGCACGAAGGGGAGGGATCAAGGCAGCGAGGCACGAGGGGAAAGTGACGGAGTAACGGAGTGACGAAGTGGGGGGAGTGGCGACGGTTGTATTGGACTGGCGAGGGGTGCCGTGGTCTGAGCGACCACAGGAGCGAAGGCCATCTATGAGCAAGCCCTTGTCAAGTGGCGGCGGGACGGTCAACCAGTTTTCATCGCACGTCAATCGCGCATCGGTGTGGCCTTCCGTCACGACCTCACTCTCGTGAGGTCATGACTCCAGACCACGGCACCCGGTCATCGTCTTTCCATCTCGCACGGCCGACTCCCTGCGCTCGCTGGCCGTGGCACCCTGCTCTGTGTCACTCCGTCACTCCGTCACTCCGTCACT
>SLDM01000368.1 GCA_007125255.1 Phycisphaerales bacterium | reverse complement strand
ATGCGGTCGACGCCATTCGGAACGGACTCGGTACCGTCGGCGCGGGCCGCATCGGAGAGTACCAGCTCTGTTCCTTCGAACTGCGCGGGCAGGGGACGTTCTTCGGTGGCGACTCCACGAATCCCGCCGTCGGGGCCAGGGGCACGCTTGAACGCGTGGACGAGGTGCGGCTGGAGATGGTCTGCAGCCAGTCGGCGCTGGGGCTGGCGGTCATCGCGCTGCGCGAGTTTCATCCCTACGAAGAGCCGCCGATCGAAATCTACCAACAGCAGCCGCGTCCGGACCGGACCAGCGGCGCGGGCCGGCGGGTGACGCTCGATCAGAAGGCGCCCTTGGAAGAGATCGTGGAGCGCATCAAGGCGCGACTCGGGGTGGAGCGGCTGCGCGTGGCCACCGGTCGCGGCCGGGGCAAGACGTACCAGACGATCGGCCTCTGCGCCGGCGCGGGCGGCTCGCTGCTCGATGAAGCGGTCAACCAGGGCTGCGAGCTCTTCTTTACCGGCGAGATGCGGCACCACGACGTTCTGCGGGCGCAGGCCCGTGGCTGTACGGTCATCCTTGCCGGACATACCAACACCGAACGCGGCTATCTGGACGTCCTCAGGGAAACGCTCCAGGAAAAGCTCGGCGGCGCGACGATCCGCGTCTCCGAGCGTGATGAAGAACCGCTGCGCCCGATGTGAGGGGATTGGGAGAGAAAGGCACGGAGGCATGAGGGGGAAGTGACGGAGTGACGAAGTAACGAAGTGACGAAGAGAAGGCACGGGAGCATGGGGGCACGGAGGCACGGAGGGGAGGCATCCAGGCATCCAGGCATCCAGGCAGCAGGCATCAAGGGGTGGCGCGACGACGATTGCGTCGTACTCTGGCCCGGTGATCGTACTTCCACCCTCGCACGGCCGACTCGCTGCGCTCGCTGGCCGTGGCACCCGGTTCTCTGCGCGCAGGACGCTTTCGGTACACGGGTCGCTCCTCGTCACTCCGTCACTTCGTCACTCCGTCACTCCGTCACTCCGTCACTTTTCCTTCGTGCCTTCGTGCCTTCGTGCCTCTGTACCATCAATCCCGCCTCCGCGGATTAAAAATGTTATCCAGAATGTTCCCGATCTCGCCCGGGATGAGCTGGCGCGAGATGATCTCCCCGACGACTTTGGCGATGTCGATTTCGGGTTCCGTCTTCAGCGACCCGATCTTCCCGCGCGTGACGATCGGCACTTCGATCGCCTGAACGGTCTGTCTCGTCTTGTCATCGGAAAAGTCGCGGGCAATGCGGGGCAGGACGTTGGCGGCCAGCGCGCCGAGCGGCACCGCGGTGCGAAGCTGCACCTCCTGCGTATTGAGGTTGATCGCGCCGGAATACGGCATCGTGAGGGTGCCGAGCCGCACCGTGAACTGGTCGTACTCGACCACGCCGCCGCGCACGCGAGCTTCGATCGGCGCGATGTTGCCGCGCAGGTCACGCGTCAGATCCACGCCCGCGCTGATCTGCGCGAGCGAGAGAATGGTGAACAGCGGCGTGCGCTGATCAAACTCCACCGCGCCGACGGTCAGGTTGATATCCGCGTTCAGACGCGATACGCCGCCGGTCATCGGGAAGGTCGCGCCGGAGACCGTGGCGGCGAGCGGAGAATCGGATTTCACGATGTCGCCGAGCAGCGGATGGATTCGCGAAAGAACCTTCTGCCGCAGCAGGGGATTGATCTCGAGCTCGGCGCGAATCGGGTCGGCCCCCGAAATGTGAATCAGTCCGTCGCTCGCGGTTCCACGGGCATTGAGCCAGCCGTTGGGCGAGGTGACTTCCAGCGAGACGGTGCCGGTCTGCGTGGAGAACTGCCGCGTCTTCAGGGACGCATTCATCGTCTGTCCGACCGTCGCGGCGAAGTAGCCGTTCATGCGCAACAGGGCATCGACCAGCGCCGAGGGGACCGAGTCGAGGGTCGCGTCCAGATCAACCGCCGCGTGCTCCGTGTTGAAGGCGCCGTCAGACGTGAGAAGGCCGAGGATCGTGCCGTCGACGTTCATCGAACCACGCACCTGGCCGAGCTCGCTTGCGGCTTGCGCGCGGAAGGTTGTCTGCTCGACCGGATCGCTCGAACGCAAGGTGACATCCAGATCGTTCAGCCGCGCACTTTCGCCCGCGGTGGTGCGGATGCGCAGCGGGCTTCCCCGCAGGTGGATGTCGAAGCGCGCTGCGCGAGCATCAAACGGTTCGTCCAGCAGCACCTCGCGCGGCAGGACGATCTCGGCGATCCGCAGCGTGGCCGGCATGTCGTGCGTCACCGTCAGCACGCGATTCTCTTCGGTCTGCGCGAGCAGTCGTTCGGTCGCGGCGGGGCTCAATCGCATCTCCGTCGTCTCGCCGCTCAATCGGAGCCGTTCACCGTCCAGGACCAGGTCGAATCCTCCCTTGATGCGGTCGAGTTCGGTGGTGAGATTGGCGTTCAGGGTCTCGCCCCGCTGCTGGAACGAGATGCGCATGGCGCCGCCACTTCCGGCCCAGGTCCGGAATGACTCCGGCTCCCGTCCGAGCAGGGTTTCCAGCGCCGTCATCTCGATGTCGGTCAGATGCAGATCACCGTTCAGTTCGGGCTGTGACTCGTCGGGCGAGTAGGTCAGATCAAACGCCGCGCGTGCCGCGCGGTCTCCGGAGCCGTGCCGGTGGAGCGCGGTGGTTCCCTCGAGCCGGTACTGAGCCACGTCAGACATCTGCGCTTCGAGGTCGAGCTGGGTACTGCGCAACTGGACGGTTTCGGCAAACCCGGGCACCTTGCTGAGGGAGACCCGCACACTGCGGATGCGGCCGCGTACGGGCTCGCGCGGCAGTTCCAGCGCGAACGGGGTGCCGATGCCGACGACAAACGGTTCCAGAGAGACCGTGATCTCGGCTGCCTCAACAAGTTCGATCGGCGCCTCGCGGTCCGCCTGGAGCAGGGCGACGAGCGCAGGGCTGATTCGACCGCTCGCGTCCGCCTGGCGCACCTGAATCCGGTCCTCGTGCCGGAGCAGATCGAACTCCGCCCGCTGAGCGCCCGAGGCAAGCAGCAACCGGGCGCCGAGCGCGCCGTCCGTGAACGCGGTGGTCAGTCCGAGGTCGACCCGGTCCTCCAGCGCCTCGGCAATCAGCTCAGAGGCGCCGGCCGCGCGGGCGGCAATGACGTCGCGCGGCAGTCCCGTGACGATCAACGTCCCGTCCGGACGCGCCGCGGCGGGTTCGAACTCGCCTTCCGCGTTGAACAGATGCGTGATGCGCTCGTTCAGCACCACGTCGGCTCCCTCGATCAACGCACGGCCATCCAGCACGAGGAGATCGGCGAGTCGGTCGGTTTCAAACCGCAGGTCGGCCGCGGCAATGGCGATCGGTTCATCGCGGCGGTCTTCCGCAAGGTGCAGGCGCACCGGGCCGTCGAAGGAGAGGCGTCCGTGCAGCGCGTAATCGGTCAGCGGCCGACGATTCGTCTCGGGATCAACCGCAGGAAGCCGGAATCGATCCAGCTCCAGGATCAGGTCGGTCGCTTCGGCGACGTGCAGCCCTGTCAGCGCTTCAATGAGTTCCGGATCGGCGGCGGTCGCGGACGCGGTGAACTGCTCGCCCTCCCATCCGCCGGTGGCCGCGTCGTACGCCGCGGTCATCCGCAGGCTTGCGCGGGAGCCGGTCACGAACATGTTTGCCTCGATGACATCGCCGGCCGTGAACTCGATATTGAAGTCCGCCGACGGTCCGAGATCGCGCGGCAGGTTGAACGCGGTGCCGGCGAGAAGCGGTTGCACCAATCGTGTCGGCAGCCGCGTGCCGCCGGCCATGCCCTCCACGTTCTCGATCGCAAACCGGGCCGCGCCGGCGGAATTGAAAAGCTCACGCACGTACAGGATCGCGGTCAGTCGACTCGCCTCCTCGCCTTCGGTGGAGGCATCGCCACGCAGGACCACATCGAGTTTCCGGCCGAGATCATCGGCATGGAGGGTGATTTCAAGACGTTCCAGGGTCGTCGGCAACTCCGCGCCGGGAATCGGCAGGGACTCCAGTTCACCGGAGAGAACGAATGTCGCTCCGCGTGGTGTGAAGCGTCCGGAAGAGGAGTAGAGGTGTTCGGCGCTGCCGACAAACCGCAGGGTTCCCTCCGTACCCCGCGCATGGGTCGTGCCGTCGAGCGAGTAGACGAGCGGCCCGCCGGGCTGGTAGATCCACTCCCCGACGAGATTGCGGGCCGCGAAATCTTCTCCGGACGCGGCATCGGTCAGTTCAAGGTTGACGCCGGCCAGCCGGAGGTGCGTTGGGGGCATCCCATCCAGCGAAAGCATTGGTCGGTCGGCGGCCGGTCGCGGTTCGCGTTCGCTCTTGTCGGTCTCCTTGAAAAGATGCGCAAGGCCGATACTCCCATCCTCCTTGAGCGTGCCGCGCAGCGTGCCGTCGAGATCGATCTGGAGGTCCCGAACCCGGTTGCGCACGATGGCCAGCAGTCCCGGCGAAGCGGTCAGGTTCAGCTCCGCCACGCGCTGCCCATCCTGATCGGTCACGATGAAGCCGCGAACGTCCTGCGGCCCGAACCAGCGCAGCCGGAGTGACTGAATGGTGACCGTACCGTTGAGATTCGCGCCGGCAGCCCGTTCGATCATGCCGCGGGCGAGGCCCCAGCTGAGCAGGGTCGGGAGCGCTATGACCACGACCAGGAGCAGCAGAATGATCAGCCCGGATGCGATGGCAAAGCGACGAGTGCGCGATTTTCTGGCCATGAAAGCGGCCCCTCTCCTGTGGCGGGTGCATGCGAATGGCCGATCGACCCGTCGCCAGACTATCGTAGCCAGACCAAGCCGGCTGAGCGGAAGCCATCATCCGGGAATCAAGCCGGCAGCAGGGCAGAGGCGGCCATCGAGCAGCACCTCTTTCCGCGCTTCCGGGATGGACACGAATCTGTTGACAATTCT
>SLDM01000019.1 GCA_007125255.1 Phycisphaerales bacterium | reverse complement strand
TGGGCCCGGAGGGACTCGAACCCTCACGTCTCTTTCGAGACTGCGGATTTTAAGTCCGCTGCGTCTGCCAATTCCGCCACGGGCCCGCTGCGTATCCGCCCACCGGCCACCAGGGTGAGTGGCGGGAGAGAGGGGTGAATCATTGTACTGATTCATCTGTCCGTGGCGGTTCCGGCCCGGCATTGGCCAGTACCGGGACCGTTCAGATGCGGCTCGGGGCGCATGATTTGACTCGATGGCTCTTGACCAAAAGAAACACCCCGGCGGTCAACGCCGGGGTGTGGGGTGTGATTTCTTTCTTACTTTCCTGCGAGCATGCTCGCGTGCATGCCTGGTGGGTGCCGGAAAGAGCGCTATCGGGAGGCGTGGTCACCGGTCCGGCATGACTGGGCCGGCTCGGTTGCTCCGGCATCAGTCGCCCGGCCTCAGTTGGGCGAGGGATGGTGAGCAGCTTCCTCGATCATCTCCTGAATCGAACTCTCCGAGACACTCTCTTCCAGGACCGAGCGAATCTTCTCGAGGGCCTTGTTCTGAATCTGCCTGACCCGCTCCTTGGTCACGCCGATGATCTGGCCGACCTGTTCCAGGGTGAGCGGGGGAGCGTCATCCTTGGCCCCGAGACCGAAACGATGCTGAATGACGGTCCGTTCGACATCGCTCAACTCCGCCTCGTTGGTCTCGACGATGTGCTTGACCTCGTCGGCGCACTCTTCCTCGTGGGTGCGGCGGAGCGTTTCAAGATGGTTCGACTTCTCCATCGACGGATCAAAGTCGGTGGGGAACCGCTGCCGGTACTTGCTGAGCTTCATGCCCTGTCGGCTGAATGCCTTCAGGATGGCCCGGCAGGCGTAGGTGGAAAACTTGAAGCCGCGGTCGCAGTCGAACTTGTCGACCGAACGCAGGAGCGCCATGTTGCCCTCGCTCACGAGATCGGCAAAGTCGACTTCACTCATGCGGGTTCGCTTGGCCATGGCCAGAACGAGGGCGAGGTTCGTTTCGGCGATCTGCTCCCGGTACGCCTGCGCGATCTTGTACCACTTGAGAATCTCGCGGGCCTGCGCTTCGGACGGCTCACTCGAGCCGATTTCCGCCTGCAGATCCGCGACGCGGTGTCGGGCGTAGTTGTACTGAAGGAACAGAATGCGCTCTTCCGCCGCCGTCAGCAGGAGCGTGCTGGTTTTTCGGGTGGACTGGCCGCGCGCGGGCGCCGGGTCGTCCATCAACGGGCGATACCACGAGACGTCCGGCTTCTGAACACTGGGGGCCTCGTCGTAGATCCGCGCTTCGGCTCCCGGCTTGCGGAACTCTTCCGAATCGATGTAGTCCATCTCCTCCGAGAGCACGTGCCGAAGCACCCGTTCCTCGTCGGACGACAGCCGCCAGCGCCGCTTGTTGGTGCGGCTGGTCTTCTGCGCCACGTCGCGCGATGAGACGCGCTGGCGCTGCTGCAGCCGACCGAGGGGCGAATTGTGGTCGATCATCGTACGAAGCATGGTGGGTGATCCTCTCTCAGGTTCGATCGATCGTCGTGGATCGTGGCGCGGCATCCGTGCCAGCCTGCTCTCTCTCAATGGTGAAAATCGTTCACCGGTCTCTCTCGCATTCAACCAACCCCGTTCATGGCCGTTTCATTCCCACATTGGACCAACCGAGGTCTCCGCGCAGGCGAACTGGATGAGAGGGGGATGGAACGCTCGTCTTTATTCATTCGTACAGACAACTCGTTTCGATTTTGGGACCCGGAATTTCCCTTTCCCTCTGACTGACGCCTGGCCGACCGGAAGGTTCGCGGCCGCTCCGGAAGTCATTCGGCCATATCCATCGGTGCCGGTCGATACTTCTCTCGAGGCCGCTTCCGGACTGCTTTCGGGGCTGCTTCCGGTGGCATGCCGGTGTCGTGCCAGCCGCGACCCAACGGGATTCCTCTCTACGTTTCCGGACGATTAACCGTTCAACGATTTAGAAGTATTCTAAATTGCAGCAGAATTCCCGTCGAATTTGTTTCGGAATATGTTTGGGTTATGCTTGGTCCGATTGGACCCCTCTCCTGGAAACGGTACGGTGAGCCCGGTCCCGGCGGTTTGCCGGAGCGCAGGAAAACCCGCCCGGTCATGCAGACCCGGCGGGGGGAGGGTGTGGGGGGTAGCGGCTCGGGAATGGGGAAACAGCCGTTGTCGGCTGCTCCGGGAGCGGCGGCAGCAGATTATTCGGGCTGGCCGCCGGAGAGGTCGTAGACCCACTGATCGAGGGAGCGATCCCAGTTCAGGACCTCGCCGTCACCAAAGAACAATTCCAGTTCCCGCTGGGCGGCTTCGGGACTGTCCGAGCCGTGGATGAGGTTGAAGCTGTTGGAGACACCGAAGTCGCCGCGAATCGTGCCCGGTTCGGCATTGGAGCCGAAGGTCGCGCCCATCATCTTGCGGCTGATGGCGATCGCGCCCTTGCCGCGCAGGGCGAGCACCAGGACCGGGGAGCTGGTCATGAACTTCACCAGACCGGCGTAGAACGGCTTCTCGCGGTGGGCTTCGTAGTGCCGGGCGGCCAGATCCTGACTGATCTGCATCAGTTTGGCCCCGACCACCTGGAGTCCCTTGTCCTCAAAGCGGCTGATGATCCGGCCCATCAGGCCGCGCTGGACCGCATCCGGTTTGAGAATAATCAGAGTCGTTTCCATCGTCCTTGTCACCATCTTTCAGTAGTTGGGCGTCAGAAGTGGGGGGCGGGAGCATAGCCGAAGCTTGTGAAGATCGCCACCGGGCAATTGATTCGCGCGCCCCTCCGCCCCGGCACGTACTCGCAGGTTGGCCGCGGGAATCGCGTGTGGATTGCTCGAATGGATTCCGGACCGGACCGGCTAGAGCCCGTAGTTCGACATCAGGGTGACCAGACGCGGCTGGTCGGGGTTGATGCGCAGTGAGCGGCGGAAGGCATCGCGCGCTTCCCGGAAGGCGTCGCGGTCGTTGCGGTCACTGAGCAGCCAGGCGTTCAGGGCATTGACCCCCACCCCGCTCCAGCTCGGCCAGTGACGCGGATCAAGGTCCACGGCCTTGCGGTAGGCCTCGATCGATTCCTCGTACTTGCCGAGCCGGAAGTAGCCCCATCCGAGCCTTTCGTACGCATTGGCGGAGGGTTCGAACCGAACCAGGTTCTCAGCGGTATTGACCGCTTCCTGGTAGCGCCGTTCCTTGCCGAGCACGTTGATGAGATTGAGCATCACCGGCCCCGCATCGTCGATCAGTTCCATCGCGGTCAGGTACTGATCGATCGCGTCGCCATTGCGTTCGAGTTTCTCGTAGATCGCGCCGAGGTTGACGCGGGCGCTTCCGTTCTCCGGATCATGACGTACGGCCCGCTCGGCGAAGACCACGGCGCTTCGCGGATCTTCCATCTGGAGGAAGGTCGTCGCCAGATTCAGGTTCGCGCGCGGGTTCTCCGGCTGGATGCTCAACGCGCGCTGGTACGCCCGGACGGCATCGACGAATCGGTTCAGCATCTGCAGGGCCAGGCCGTGGCCGAACTGGGCATCGAAGTTGCGCGGTTCCAGTCGCGCGGCTCGCGCGTAGGCCGGTTCCGCTTCTTCGTAATTCCGCTGCTCCAGGTGAATCGATCCGATGCCGAGGTAGGCGGTTGTGATGGTCGGATTCTCCGCCAGCACTTCGCGGAAGAGGTTGAGCGCCGCGTGGTAGTCTCCCGCCAGCTTGGCCGACTCCGCCGCATCCAGGGTCTCCTTCTGCGTCTCCGTCGGCCCGCTCGTCATCAGGGGAGTGGGGCGCTGGCGCGAGGTGTCCAGCGTGATGCAGCCGGAGAGCGGCAGGAGGGCGGTCAGGCCGGTCAATACGACGCAAGCGAATCGAGTGGTGCTGGTCGGCATGGTTCGTGCAATTCGGAAAGTAGATCGTGGTGAGCCGGGCATCGTGATCGTCAACCCGGGCCATGATATCGGCAGATCAGGGGCGTCGGCGTAATCGCTTGAGGCGCTGGACATTCACCCGGTCCCAGGGGCGGCCGCGTTCATCGGTTTCCTTGGGGGTTTCCAGGATCTTCGGTACGTCGGTGAAGGTGGGATGGTTCACGACCGCCCGGAAACAGCTTCGGCCGCAGGTGCCCTCGCCGATATGGGCGTGCCGATCCTTGCGTGAGCCGACCTCTCCCACCGAGTCGTTCAGATGGAAGACCCGCAGGTTCTCGTGGCCGCAGACGGAGTCGAATTCCTCCAGCACCGCTTCGGCCCGGGCATTGCTCGTCATGTCGTAGCCCGCCGCGGTGACGTGGCAGGTGTCGAAACAGAAGGCGATCCGCTCCGGCTCCCGGACCCCCTCCCGCAACCGGTCGAGATGACCGAAGTCATAGCCGAGATTGGTGCCCGAGCCGACCGTCGTCTCCAGGCAGGTCAGGACCCGGAACCCCTTCAGCTCGCGGTGCAATCGATCGAGCGCCTTGATGATGCGTTTCAGGCCGGCCGCTTCGTCCCGGGATGGTTGTTTCCGGAGCTGGTTGGGCTCACCCGGCTTGCGCGCGGTGCCGAGATGAGCGCCGGGATGAGCCACCAGGAGGGGGATGCCCAGCGCTTCGCACCGCTCCAGTTCCACGCGCTGCAGTGAGACCGACTTCTCCCACGCCGCAGGATCGGGTGAGGCGAGATTGATCAGGTAGCTGTTGTGGCTGACGACGCGGACCGGGTCCTCCGGCCGGTCGAACGTGTCCCAGCCCATCTCGCGGAGCATCTCAAGCCACGCCGCCGTCTCCTCCTGCTTCAGGGGCTTGACCGACCATTGGCGCTGATTCTTGGTAAAGACCTGGACGCAGTCGAGTTTGAGGCTCCGGGCCGTCTCGAGCGCGTTGGTCATGGAGCCGGAAATGGAGAGATGGGAGCCGAACACGGGGGGACATCCTAACCATGTCCACCCGGTGGTGGGGGGGCGGGGGGC
>SLDM01000133.1 GCA_007125255.1 Phycisphaerales bacterium | reverse complement strand
TCGCCGATCATGATGAAGTTCGACTGCAGCACGTACACACCGCCTCCATGGTCGGCGGTGTTGTTCGCGAAGCTCGTGTCAGTGATCATGCCGATGGATGCGGCGTGGAAGACGCCGCCCCCGGTGTCTGCGGAATTGCCTTCGAAGATGGTGCCCGTGATCTCAAGCGTGCCGCCGTTGTTCCAGAGACCGCCGCCGACATCCGCCGAGTTGTTGACGATGATGCAGTCGACGATCGTGGCGTCGACCTGATCGACGAGCACGCCGCCACCGCCGCGGTCCGATCCGTGCACGATCGATCCTTCACCGCCTGTGATCGTGAACCCTTCAACCGTCACTTCGGGAATCTTTCCGCTGGTGAGGATGACCGCGCTGGAGTCGAGGCCGCTCGCGTCAATGGTCGTGACCTCCGGTCCGCCGCTGCTGCGCAGGTGCACGTTCCTCCCGCCGCTGTCGATCGCTTCGGTATAGGTTCCGGGCCCGACGATGATCTCAGCATCCTCGAGCGGGGCGGCATCGACCGCCTGCTGAATGGTCGGATGGTCCGCGGGGACGTGGAGAACGGTCTGATCCTGCGCGATGGCCCGGTGACCCGGCAGGAGCAGGATCAGGAGTGGGAACAGGATCGCGATGGATCTCGCGACGGTTTGGGGCCGAACAACTCTTGAAATCATTTGAAACTCCGTTTCGGGCCGGACTACCATGTCAATTGGCGCGTGTGAGACCGCAATCGCACGTGTGAAGGGCGAAAGAAAACTCACTGTTGCGCAGTGCGCCTCGTTTTCATCAGGTCCATGCGACATCGAGCCGAGAGCAC
The DNA here is from genome assembly GCA_007125255.1 of Phycisphaerales bacterium. GTDB lineage: Bacteria > Planctomycetota > Phycisphaerae > Phycisphaerales > SM1A02 > SKZB01. The sequence continues at coordinate 4,122 of SLDM01000133.1, read as the reverse complement.
CGACAGGGAAATCCACAGTTTTTTTGTTTCAATTCTGTTGGGAACGCTCCCATGACCACGGATGCCGGATTCAACCGATTGCTGGATAAGGCTCGTGCGGGGGATGGGTGCGCCCACGATCAGCTTCTGCCGATCGTCTACGACCAGCTTCGCGATCTTGCGCGGGCCATGATGAACCGGGAACGAACGGGGCACACGCTGCAGCCGACCGCAGTGGTGAACGAAGCGTGCCTGCGTCTCATCACCACCGACACCGCGGTGGAGTATCAGAACCGTCTGCACTTCTTCCGCCTCGCCGCCCGGGAGATGCGGCGCGTCCTGATCGAGCACGCCCGGGCGCGCAACCGCCAGAAACGGGAGGGGGCTCATGATCGCATCTCACTGACCGGTTTCACGCTGATCATCGAAGACAATACCATCGATCTTCTTGCGCTTGAGGAAGCCATGATTCATCTCGCGGAAGTTGATCCGGTCAAGGTCGAGATCATCGAGATGCGTTACTTCGGGGGGATGACCAATGCGGAGATCGCAGAAGTACTCGGGGTGACGACGCGTACGATCGAACGGAAATGGGAAGTGGCCCGACGAAGACTCTCACTGCTCCTGTTCAGTCACGAGGGACGCGCGGAGTCGCGGGAGGGCGCATGAGTGACCGACGTGAGGAACAGATCGAAATCCTGATCGAGCGCGCACAGCAACTGGCGCCCGCAGAACAGACGACATTCCTCTCGGAAGCGTGCGGCGATGATCACGACCTTCGCGCTGAGGTTGAAGCGCTGCTCGGGGTTCGTGATGAACGTTTGCGATTTCTCGAAACCCCGCTGTTCGAACATGCTGATGACGATGGTTCGCTGCATGTGGCAGCGCATGAACTGACCACCCGGTACGTCGGGCAGCGCATCGGCCGGTATCGCATCCGGCGCGTACTCGGGGCCGGGGGGATGGCGGTCGTCTTTGAGGCGGAGCAGGACCAGCCGCGCCGGCCGGTTGCCCTGAAGTTGATGCGTCGCGGCCTGGTGTCCCGGTCCGCCCTGCGGCGATTCCGCTACGAAGTCGAGATCCTCGCCAAGCTGCAGCATCCGAACATGGCGCAGATCTACGAAGCCGATGTGCATGACGATGGCACCGGCGGTGTGCCGTTTTTCGCGATGGAGTACATCACCGACGCCCAGCCGCTGACGGAGTACGCCTCGTCGAAAGAGCTCGCCATTCCGGAACGGCTGGACTTGTTCATTCGCGTCTGTGAAGCGGTCCATCATGGCCATCAGAAGGGCATCATTCATCGGGATCTGAAGCCGCAGAACATTCTCATCAACGCAGATGGAGAGCCGAAGGTCATTGATTTCGGCGTCGCGCGGGCGACCGATGCCGATCCAGCGATGACCACACAGCACACCGATGCGGACCGCATCATCGGGACGCTTGGTTACATGAGTCCCGAGCAGTGCACCGGTGACGCGGGCGAGGTCGATGCGCGCAGTGATGTGTACTCACTCGGTGTGGTGTTGTACGAACTGCTCTGTGAACGCGTGCCGATCGATCTCGCCGGCCTGCGGATCGATCAGGCGATGCGCGTGGTGCGTGAGAAGCACCCGGCGCGTCCGGGCTCCATTCGCCCTGCCCTCAAGGGCGATCTGGAAACGATTCTTCTTGCCGCGTTGGAGAAAGAGCCGGCCCGCCGGTACAGCTCCGCGCGTGAGTTGGCCGATGATCTGCGCCGTTCCAAGCGGCACGAACCAATTGCAGCCCGCCCGCCGAGTGCGATCGACCGCTGCAGGAAGTTCGTGAAGCGCAATAGAGCCGTCGTTGCGATGCTGGTGGGGCTGTTTCTGATCCTGAGCGGCGGGCTGGCGGGCATGACGATGCTCTATCTGCAGACCGAGGAACTGCGTCTCGCCGAGGCCGCGCAGCGGGAAAGAGTCGAACAGGAAGCCGATCGCGCCCGTGCGGCAGAAGCGCAAGCGGAGCGCCGGGCGGATGAACTCAAACGGGTGGCACAGTTTCAGGAATCCCAACTCTCAGAGGTCGAAGGCGATGTTATGGGCGCGGGCATACGGCGCGATATTCTCGAACAGCGTCGCATGTATCTGCGGAATCGAGATCTGACCGACGAGGAGATGGCACTGGCATTGGATGAACTGGACGCTGCTCTCACCGGCGTCAATTTCACGGATGTCGCGCTGGAGAGACTGGTCCAGGGTATTTTTGATCGCGCGATCGCCGCCGTGGACGAGCAGTTTGCCGACCAGCCACTCATGAAGGCACGGTTGCTGCGGACCATGGCGCGTTCGCTCGACAGAATCGGATTGCTGCAGAAGGCCATGTCGGTTCAGGTGCGGGCTCTGGAGATCCGGCAGCGAGAGCTCGGTGAAGATCATCCGGACACCCTCGCCTCCACGCATGACAAAGCGGCACTGTTGCGCAAGCTCGGCCGGTATGACGAGGCGGAGGAGTGGCTCACCGAAGCGATCGAGGGGCGACGACGTATCCTCGGCGACGAACACGAAGAGACGCTGAGCTCGATCAACAGCCGGGGCGTGTTGCTTCAGCGTCAGGAGAGACTCGATGAGGCGGAGCCGTATGTTCGAGAGGCATTGGCTGGACATCGCCGCGCGCTGGGCGACGATCACCCTTCGACACTGACGATCCTGAACAATCTCAGTACGCTGATGTATCGGATGGGAAGGGTGGATGAAGCCGAATCCTACGGACGGGATGCGCTGAAAGAGCGACGGGCGGTGCTCGGCGATGATCATCCCGACACGCTTCAGTCGCTCAGCAATCTGGGCGCGTTCTTCAGCGGACAGGGGAGGCACGATGAGGCGGAGCCGTATCTCCTCGAGGCACTAGAGACACGAAGGCGTGTGCTGGGTGATCTCCACCCGGATACATTGAGCTCAATCAACAACGTCGGCGCCCTGCGCTGGCGTCAGGGACGGCTCGAAGAGGCGAAGCCCTTTTACCGCGAGGTGCTTGCGGGACGAAGAGAGACGCTCGGTATGGGTCACCCGTTGACGCGTGATTCGATGCGATTCATGGCCCGCCTGCTTCAGCGACTCGGGCAGAGCGAAAGAGCAGAGGCTCACGTACGGGAGGTGCTCGACATCCATCGTCGCGTCTTCGGCGATGATTCGAAAGAGACTCTGGACTGGATGAAGCGGCTGATCGCCATGTTGCTGGAGCGCGGTGAGTTCGAAGAAGCCGCGGCGTACAGCGCGAAAATCCTCGAAGCCAGCCGTGACGTTCATGCGGAAGACGATGCCCGCCTGAGTCGGGCGCTCATGGCCCATGCCGAGTCGCTCTTCCTGCTTCAGCAGTTCGAGCGATCTGAAGCGCTCCTGCTGGAGGCGCACGAACTGCAGGAGAACACTTCCGCTGGGGCAGACGAAGAAATCCGAATCGTGATCAAGCGTCGTTTGGTCCGCCTGTACGACAGGTGGGCTGATCGTTCGGGAGCAGCCAGGTACGACGAAGCGGGCGCGACGTGGAGCGCGAGACTGGAAGAAGCGCTTTCCGACTGACAATGACTGAGCGTCATGTGTCAGGTTGAAGGGCTGAATGATCAGGCGTGGATGGCGCGGCCTTCGGTGGCGAGGGCGGCTTCGTGAATCGCTTCGTTCATCGTCGGGTGCGCGTGCACGGTCGAGATGATGTCTTCCGCGGTCGCTTCGAGCCGCTTGGCGAGCCCGAGTTCGGCGATCAGTTCCGAGGCATCTTCGCCGAAGATATGGGCGCCGAGGATCTCGCCGTACTTCTTGGAGACCACCAGCTTCACGAAACCGTCGGTCGCGCCGACCGCGAGCGCCTTGCCGTGCGCCTTGAGCTGGTACATGCCGATCTTGTAGTCGATGCCTTCTTCCTTCGCGCGGCGCTCGGTGTACCCGATCGAAGCGATCTGCGGGCTGCAGTAGGTGCAGCCCGGGATGCCGTCGTAATCGAGCGGGATGACGTGATGGCCGGCCATGCGCTCGACGCAGACGACGGCTTCTTCGGAGGAGACATGGGCGAGCCAGGGGCCGCCGATGACGTCACCGACCGCGTAGATGCCGGGGACGCTCGTCTTGTACGTCGGCTCCTTTGAGGAGAGGTAGTCAGTCTTGATGTGATCCTTCTCAACCTCGA
>SLDM01000150.1 GCA_007125255.1 Phycisphaerales bacterium | reverse complement strand
CACCACCACCATGCCAATCGTCAGCCAGGCCTCCCAGCTCATGCGGCGATGCGTCCTTGTGTACGGGCCGTGAACAGGCTCGCTCTCGGCCGAAACGACCGGTGAACTTGAACTCCGGCCCGGGATCGATGGGAAATCATCGTCATCATGGCCCGCCGGATCGCCTACCGGGCGCCGGCGGCAAGGCCGAGCTGGTCGATCGCTTCGATCAGCCTTCCGTGAAGATCCGGTACGGCACAGATGATGCCGCGATTGCCTTCCAGCGTCGCGCCGCGGGAGAAGTCAAGCGGGCTGCCGGTGATATCCGTGACCGTCGCGCCGGCTTCCTGCGCGATGATCATACCCGCGGCATGGTCCCAGATTTTCTCGACGTAGGAACGGCTCGTGGGCATCCGCAGATAGGCGTCGGCCTGTCCTCGCGCCACCACCGCGTACTTGGACTGGCTGTCCAGGCGCACCGGGTCGGGGGAGACCCCCAGTGACTCCAGCACCCGCTCGGTATCACTCTGGCGGCTGTGGGCCGCTTCGACCGATTCACAGATGCGCACCATCTCGCCACGTTCCGCGGCGGGGGTGATGCGCACGCGGTCCGGTTCGGCGTCGGGCTCATTGGCGGGCAGGATCCAGCTTCCGCCCTCGAGACTGGCCGCGAAGATCGTGCCCGTCACATCCGGCGTATCGAGGGGATGATCGAGCTTGCGCGAGAGATTCGGGCAGCCCATCACCCCGAGCGTGACCTGGCCGTTCTCGATCCGCGCCAACGCGATCGCGTAGTGCTGACCGCGCAGGAATCCCTTGGTGCCGTCAACAGGATCGAGCGTCCAGTACGCCTCACCGGTGGCATCGTGATCGCAACCATCGATCGCCGCGATGATCTCCTCCTCGGTCAACGTCTCCCGGTACCCCTGGACCGCTTCGACGACGGCTTCGAGCACCGGTCGCTCATCGGGTTCCCGCAACTGGCCGGCGTGTTCCTCTCCGACGATTTTGACCTTCGGATTCTGCAGCGCCAGCGCGTGGTGGACGATCGCCTGTACGGCGAAGTCGGCCACGGTGACCGGGCTGCGGTCGTCCTTGGCGATGCGCCGCACCTGCTCGAGGTTCTTCTGGACCGCGTTGGCGATGCGACACGCCTCCGCAACCGCGTTGATGGCCTGACGCAGCAGCGTGGGGGTTTCGGAGTTCGATCCGGAGGTCGATGGGGTCATACGCTGAATACCGCCTCGGCTCGGGGCCGGTTCGTGGGAGTTCGATGAACGATTCAAGCAGAAGGCTACAGTCTACCCGATTCGTCTCCGGGAACCGCCGCCGATCACGTGGAGTCCTGTCGATCAACGAGAACGATTCCGATCCCCGGAGCGGCAGCGCGCCGCCGGTCATCTGCCACGGCTGCGGCCGGCTCATGCCCCGCGGCCGCGGTGCGTTCTTTCTGGTGCAGATCGAGGCGATCGCCGACCCCTCGCCGCCCGGGGGGACAGGGGAGTCCGACGATGAGAGGGAGGAATCGTTTGCGTCCCTGGTCAAGGCGATGGAGGGGATGAGCGGTCAGGAACTGCAGGACCAGGTCTACCGCCGGCTCAATCTGACGCTCTGCAACCCCTGCTTCGCGCGCTGGATCGACCGACCGGTGGGGGCAGGGGGACCGGAGTGAACCGGGCGATCAGTCCTGCGGCAGGCGGCTGACGACCGCGGGCGTGTCGCCTTCACGAATCCAGGTGCTCTGGCCGCCGCGGGGTTCCATCGTCCACTGAAGGTGATCGAGGTAACGGCGGAGCGCGGTGGTATCGAAGAGTTGCAACCACTCGAGCCGGGCCGATTGGTTGAACTGTTGAATCATCTCGATGATCTGGTTCTTCGTGAGCATGGGTGAACTCCGCAATCGTTGCGCGTCGAAGGGATGCCGAATTCCGTGGCGACCGCCTATGCCATCGGATGCGGGTCGAGAGAACAATCAGCCGATAACTCAGGCGGACGCATGGGCTTACCACCGGAATCATCATCAGTGATACGAGAAACGGGGCTGGTCGCCACCGCCATCCCCACCATCTTGTGCTTGAGCCGAATGGAAAATTTTTTCGGCGACCTCACCGGCGGCGAGGCGCCGCGCCGTTTCTGCCGGTCGTGGTGGGGGCGCCCCGGACCGCCCCCGGACTGCCCCTCCAAAGAAAGGTCCTGCCGAACGGCTCGTCTCCATGCGGCCCGGCCGCCGGGTACGGGCGTGTCCAGCCGGCATTGAATCGAGTGATGACGAACGCACGAATCCGAAGGGCAGGTTTTTCGTCCTCCGTCCGGGGCGGCGGAGCGGAGAGCGACTATCCTTACCTCTCTTCCGCCCTTTCCCGTTCGTGCCGGCGGCGCACCGGGCCCGGCACGACCGGCCCGTTTCTCCCCGATCGGCTGAGGAGCCCGCGTTCGCATGTCCCGCCCGTACTACGCCGCTGCGTGTCAGACCTCTTCTCCGTGCCCGGCCCGCCGCGAGGAGATCGGATCGCGGGTCAAGCGCATGTGCGAGATCGTGGAGCACACGATCGTCGGCTACGAGCCGTTCTTCGATGTGCGGCTGCTCGCCTTTCCCGAGTTCGCGCACGCGGCGCCGATCTATGACACCGTGGGAAAGCTCCGGGACCGGCTGGCGGTGGAGTTGCCCAACCAGCACACCGACCGGTACCAGGCGCTGGCGAAGAAGTACGGCTGCTACATTCAGACCGGATCGTTTATCGAACACGATCCGGCCTACCCTGACGTCGTCTTCAACACGACACTGCTCATCGGTCCTGAAGGCATTCTGCTCAAGTACCGCAAGGTCAATCCGTGGATCCCGTGGGAAGTCAACGCAAGTCCGCATGATCTGCCGGATTACGCAGAAGAGCCCTTTCCGGTGGCGAAGACCGAACTGGGCAACATCGGGGTGGCGATCTGTTACGACTGGCTCTTTCCCGAGTCGATACGGCAACTCGTCTTCAACGGCGCGGAGGTTCTGATCCGCGTCTCCGCCTACATGGACCCGTGGGGCGCGACCGCGCCGATGGACTGGTGGACCCTCTTCAACCGCGCCCGGGCGGCGGAGAACACCAGCTACGTCGTCGCCGCCAATCAGGGCGCGACGCTGGAGGGGTATCCGCCCTTCAGTTGGCCCGGCGGCAGCATGGTCGTGGACTACGACGGGCGCATTCTCGCCCAGGCCGATCCCGGCGCCGGGGAAAAGGTCGTCGTCGCGCCGATCGATATCACGGCCTTGCGCAGCGAACGGGACCGTCGGCGGGGTCACGACATGCGGGCCCATCTGCGGACCGAGGTGCATCCCTACCTGCAACGGCCGATCTTTCCTGCCGCGGGCGGTAAAGCCGGCGCGATCACCATCGAAAAGAACAACGAACGCATCGCCGATGCGAAAGCCAAAGCGATAGACAGAAGCGGAGCATCCCGATGACGCCGGACCCACGCTGGACGAAGTTTTTCACCGCACTCACGCTCCTCTCCCTGATCGCAGCCCTGACCGCGTGCGGTCGTCCGGCCGAGCCGACGGAAGCTGAGAACGACGAGGCGGATCGGGTCGACGTTGAAGTCCCCATCGAGCTGGAACTGACGGAAGAAACCATCCGCCGAAACAACCGTGGTGTCGGTCTGATGGGACGGTACCAGTACGATCAGGCCCGGGAGATCTTCCTCGAACTGGCCGAAGCGCACCCCGAGTGGCTTGACGTCAAGGTGAACCTCGCCATCGCCACTTTGAACCGGCAGAACGAGGGCGACGAACACCGCGCGATGGAGATTCTGGAGTCGGTGCTCGAGCGCGACCCGGAGCACCTGCGGGCCCGGTACTGCACGGGACTGCTGATGCTGTACCTGGATCGGCCGGACGAAGCGCGGGAGGCGTTCAAGTTCGTGGCCGCGCGGGTCCCGGAAGATCCGCACGCCGCCTACTACGTCGGCCAGACCTTTCTGCAGGCGCGGCAGCTCGAGGAGGCCCGCACGTGGTTTGAGCGCGCGATCGAGCACGATCCGTATCTGCGGAGCGCGTACTACGGACTCTTTCTCGCCTACCGCCAGCTCGATCAGATGGATGAAGCCGAGCGGAAGCTGGAGATGTTCGAACGGCTGGACGCCAACCCCCGTGCGATGAGCGTGGACTTCATCTATACGCGCATGGGCCGCTTCGGCGAGGCGAAGGCGGTCGATCTGCCGGGCGAGACGCCACCGGCCCGACCCGACGGTCCGCTGCTGGCCGATGGCCGGCCGATGGTTCTGGCCAACGCCGAGGAACTGGAGGAGGTGGTAATGTGGATCGCGCCTCCGCGTGAACAGAGGATCAGCATCACCGCGGTCGACCTGAACGGCAACGACCGCATCGATCTGATGATCCCCGGCGTGCTGCGCTCGGAAGATCATCCGGAAGTTCACAACGCGGTCCTGATCAACGAAGGTGACGGCGCATTTTTCCTCGATATCGCTCATCCACTGGCCCGGATCGATCGCGTCAACGCCGTGGCGTGGGGGGACTACGACAACGACGGGTTCACCGATGCCTATCTGCTGCGCGACGGCCCCAACCAGCTCTGGCGGCAGACGGAGGGAAACGCCTGGCGTGATGTGACCGAAACAACCGGCGCCGCCGGCGGCGCGTACAACTCGGTGGACGGGATCTTCATCGATGCGGATCACACCGGCACGCTTGACCTCTGGATCGCCAACGCCGACGGGCCGAACGAACTGCTGAACAACAACCACGACGGCACGTTCCGGCCGCTGGCGCAGGAGCAGGGACTCGCCGGCGACACGGCCCGCCCGTCGCGGCAGGTGATGGCGCTTGATCTGGAGCAGGATCGGGATCTGGATCTGATCATCTGGAAGCAGAGCCCGCCCCACAAGATCTATCTCAACGATCGATTGTGGCTCTACCACGAAGGGGGCGAGTCCTTCGGCGAGCTGAAGCAGACCGCGGT
>SLDM01000021.1 GCA_007125255.1 Phycisphaerales bacterium | reverse complement strand
GTGCACATTGATTTCGACGCGCACGACGGAGACATCCTGAAGCCTCAGGATGCGCCGGCCGGCCGACACGTTCTCATGCTGATCGACGAAGATATCCGCCACAAGCCCGTCAAACGGCGCGCGCAGTGTCGCGTCCTCAAGAGCCTTCTCCGCCAGGCGGCGTTCGGCCCGGGCCAGCTCCGCCTGCGTGCGGATGCGCTCGATCTCGCGCTGGCTCATCGCGCCCTGGTCGAAGACCCGTTGCGCCGCTTCCAGCTCCCGGTCGGCCAGTTCATGTTCCGCCCTCCGGGCATCGCGCCGCGTCTCGAAGTCGCGCAGATCGAGCTGCGCGAGCAGATCGCTCCTGGAGACCCGCATCCCCCGGGTGACCGGCAGGTCCTCGATGACGCCGGGAACCTGGAAGGCCAGAGTGACTTCCCTTTGGGCACGAACCCGGGCGGGATAGCTGCGGACGGTGACCGCGGGCCCATCGACGGTCACGGTCTTCAATGGCCGGATGGTTTCCGGTGGCTCGGGCGGCGCGCCCCGCCACTCGAAGAGAAAGACCGATGCGATCAGCGCTGCCAGGACCAGCACGCCCAGGGCGCTCGCGCCGGAGGTCAACCAGGAACTGCGTCGTTGTCCGGACATGGCGGGTCTGCTCATTCTGCAATCGGGGTGTCGACTTGCCTGCGGGATCCCCCCCCCCGCGCGCGCCCCCCGGGCCATCGCGCCTTCTCGTGCCGGAGTATACCGGCCCCGGTGTGTCGGTTCGGCCGGCTCATACGAATCCCGGATTCAGTTTCTGGCGTGAGGGAGTTTCACCGCGGAGGACGCAGCGGACACGGAGGGGGACGCGGAGAAGGCTGAGACGACTCCCTGGCGTGAACAGTCTCTTCCGGCCTTTGGGGGCGCTTCAGAAATCTGCTTTGAGTGACCAGCAGCGATGAGAGGTTCGCAGCCGCAGCTCTCCATGCCACCGTGCCTCTTCTCTGTCACGCCGTTCCTTTTCCCTGCTCCGCGCTCGCCGCGTCCTCCGCGGTATCTTCGCTCGACCGGATCTGACCTGGAAAACGTATCAGCCGGTCCCGGCTCTTTTCGCGAGAAAGAGCCCCATGCCCGCCGGCCCCTCCTCATCGAAACTCCAGCGCAGGCCCGCGCGTTGCAGCGACTTCGAGTACCGTTCGCGCGGCACGATCCGAACGCGCTGCGTCTCGGCGAACGGGTCGAGTCCCGTCGGCCGGGCCACCTCGAAGGCGAACGTGATCACGATCGCGTCCCTCTCGTGTACCGCGGTCGTTCGGCGGATCAGTTTCAGATCCGTCTCGTCGATCGTCATGACCTCCTCCCGCGGCGGCTTCAGGTGTTCCGGCAACACGCCGGGCTCGATCATCAGAAGTCCACCCGGCGCGAGATGTTCCGCCATCCGGGCAATCGCGCGGTCCATCGCGCTTTCATCGGGCAGATAGCAGATCGAGGCGAACAGGCTCATCACCACGTCAAACCGGCGGTCGAGTTCGAACGTGGTCATCTCCGCCCGCGTGAACTGCGCCGCGGCGACCTTGCGCCGGGCGATCCGGAGCATCCCTTCACTCCGGTCGACACCGGCCAGTTCGCAGGAGGGGCGCTGCCGGTTGAGTTGGTGCAAGTGCTCACCCGTGCCGCAGGCGACGTCGAGCAGGGTAGAGGCGGGTTGTGATCGATGGCGGTCGATCGCCTCTGCCAGCCACGCGGCTTCGCGGGCGTAATCCTTGCCGCGCGCGGCGTAGATCCGGTCGTAGAGTTCCGCCCAGCGATCGAACATGGTCGCACATGGTAGGCGGATGGCAGGAGTTCACCCAGGCGCGATGCGGCGGACCCCTTGACTTCCGGCGAGGACGCAGAAGGCCACGGCACCCCTCATTCCTCTGCTCTTCTTCACTCCGGCACTTCGTCACCTCGTTACTTCGTTACTTCATCAGGCGTGAAGCGTTTCGGCGGATGAATGGCGCCACCGCGGCTACGATGGACGCGATGACCGACTCCCCGCGCCATCAGACCGTCCGGCCGAAGCGCATCGCGGTGGTCAGCTCTTCCCGCGCCGACTATGGGCACATCTACTGGCCGATGCGGGAGATGCTCGACCACCCGGCGCTCGAGCCGGCCCTGCTCGTCACCGGAGCGCACCTCTCGCCCGAGTTCGGCCTGACGGTGCGCGAGATCGAGCGCGACGGACTTCCGATCGTGGAACGGATCGAGTGTCTGCTGAGCGCGGATACCGACGGCGCGATGGGGCGCACCCTCGGTCTGGCGACGATCCAGTTCACCGATGCCCTCGAGCGGCAGCGGCCGGACCTGCTGCTGCTCGTTGCCGACCGGTACGAGATGCTCGCGCCGGCCCTGGCGGCCCTTACGCTGCGCATCCCCATCGCGCACATCGAAGGGGGCGAGCTGAGTACCGGCGCGATCGACCAGCAGGTCCGCAATGCGCTGACCATGCTCAGCCACGTCCACCTGGTGACGACCGAACGGGCGAGGCAGCGCCTGCTGCGCATGGGCGAAGAGTCGGAGCGCATCCACCGGATCGGCGCAGGATCACTCGACCATCTCCGGCGCAGTGAGCGCCTGGACCGGGCCGCGCTGGAAGCGAAGCTGAAGCGGCCTCTTCGCGGGCCGGTCGTGGTCGTCGGCCTGCACTCGGTGACCATGGAACGGGAGACGACGGTCGAGGTCAACGCGGTCCTGGAGGCGCTGCGCGATCTGGAGGCAACGATCGTATTCTGTTTTCCCAACGCCGATGCCGGCGGGCGCACGATCATCGACCGCGCCGCGGCGTTCTGCCGTGAGCATCCGGACGCCGCGCTGTTCACGAACCTCGACCCGGTGACGTACTGGAGCCTGCTCGCCCGCGCCGAGCTCATGGTCGGCAATTCCAGCAGCGGCGTGATGGAATCGACCTCGCTCGAGTTGCCCGCGGTCAACATCGGCAAGCGGCAACACGGCCGGGAGCGCGGCGAAAACGTGATCGACGCTCCGGCGGAACAAGGCGCGATCCGCCGGGCGATCCAGCGCGGGCTCGACCCGGCGTTTCGCGAATCAGTGGCGGGAGTCGTCAGTGCCTACGGCGACGGGCATGCTGCGGAACGACTGGCCGGGATTCTCGCCCGGCTCACGATCGATCAGTCGCTGCTGGAAAAGCAGGGGATTCCCGACCCGGCCCCGTCACCCCGGTCGCCCCGGTTCCGCCCGGCTCGGACGTGATCGGTGCGGAGGGATCGGCTCGGGTGGCGGCGGGATGCTCCACGCCGCGGATCGCGTGGGGGGACCGGCCGCAGAGGAACTGCGCGAGAATCACCTGGTGCTCGAGCACGGTCCGCCCCACGCCCCTCTGCCGGTAGCGCCGGGCCGAGGTGATGATGTGCGTTCCGGTCAGGGCAATCCGCCCGTACTGTTTCAGACGGCGGACCAGTTCGTAATCCTCCAGCACCGGCCAGTCGGGATACCCGCCGACCGCTTCGAACCGGTCGCGCCGGAGGAACAGCGCCTGGTCGCCGTAGGGCAGACCGGCCCAGCCCGCGCGGAGGTTCGTGCCCCGTTCGACCTGACGCAGTGCGGGCGAGACGGCATCGAGGGCGAAGCGGAACGCGCCCGCGGCGACATCGGAACGGCTGATCAGGCGCACGATCTCATCGCGATAGCCAAACGGCAGCCGCGTGTCGGCGTGGAGAAAGAGGAGCACCTCCCCCCGGGCGTGAGCGGCCCCGGCGTTCATCTGCGCCGCGCGGCCGCGCGGCGCATGGATCACCTTTGCATTGGACTGCGCCGCAATCGAAACGGTCCCGTCGGTACTGCCGCCGTCGGCGATGATGATCTCGAGATCGCTGCCTCCGGGTGAGTTCGGCTGAATCGAGCGCAAACACTTCGCCAGGTGATCCGCCTCGTTCAGGGCCGGAATGATGACCGAGATCAGGGGAACCGGACCGCGCGCGATGACATCCTGCCGAAAACGCTCCCAGAGCGCGAGGTCCTTTGCTTCATCAACATCATCGCGTTCATCGAGCAGGGCGATCCGGTGGCCGGCCGCACGGCCGGCATCGAGGGTCTGCCCCAGCACGCGCCCCGTGCCCCAGTCAATCCCGCGGAAGATCTCCGGCCGGGGACGGTTCATTCCGAGAAGGTAGTAACCGCCGTCGCGGGCCGGGCCGAGCGCGAGATCCGCGCCGGATGCCAGAGCGCTGAAGGCGCGGTGTACCGTCAGCGGCGTGAGTTCCGGGCAGTCGCTGCCGATGATCACGATCTGGTCTTCCGGGCAGCGGAGCGTCTCGGCGGCCGCGCGGTGCATGCGATGGCCGAGCGATCCCGTGCCCTGCTCCCGGTACTCCAGGTCTGCCCCGAACCGCTCCCGCATCTCTCCTGCGCTTCCGCCGGTGAAGCGCACTTCGACGGTGGCGTGAAGTCCGGCCATCTGCCGCCAGCGCCGGGCGACGTCGAGCGTATGCCGGGTCATCTCCTCCTGGAGCCTCGCGGCCCCCTCTTCGCCGAGAGTGGGGATCAGCCGCGTCTTCGTGCGGCCGGGGACGGGCAGACGGGAGAAGACGACGAGATGGTTGCGGCGCGGCGGCGGCGGGCCGGCGAGCGCTTCCCGCCCGATCGTGCCCAGGATCTTCGTTCCCGCGCCGAGAACACCGCGCACGGTTCCGGAGATCTTCGAGACGCCGATCCGCCGGCGGTAACTGACGGGCACTTCGGCGATGGGCAGACGCTGGCCGGCGGCGCGGGCCTGCATCTGAACGGTCCAGCCGTAATCCAGGTCATCCATGCGCAACTGCCGGAGCGCGTCGTAGCAAATCGCGCGGAACGGACCGAGGTCGGTACAGTCGATTCCCCAGATCTGCCGGATCAGAAAGCTGGAGAGCACGTTGCCGAAACGCTGCGGGGGCGTGAGTGATCCGGGTTCGGCCCGGCCCCGCGCGCGGGAGCCGATGACCATCTCGGCCC
>SLDM01000524.1 GCA_007125255.1 Phycisphaerales bacterium | reverse complement strand
GGTCGAGCTGCTTCTCTTCGGCCGCGAGCGGGTTGAACCACCCCAGCTCTTCAATCACCCGGCCATCGCGGGGCGCCCGCTTGTCCATCACGTTGACCCGGTAGAACGGACGGTGGGTGCGGCCCATGCGCTTCAGTCGAATAACAACCATCGAAGACTCCTGTTCGTGCGCCGAACGCGCCATGAGCCCCGCCACCGTGGCGAGGTGCGGCGGACACGCGGTGGGGAGCGGGCCGGTGAGCCCTTCCGTGCCGCGTGCCTTGATCCGGCGGATCGTGAATCGGGTAATGTATCCACTCCGGTTGACGGCAGCAAGCCGGAACGGGGCGCGGCGGCCCGGAAAAGGCCGCCAACCCGAAGGTTCGGGTGCATTCTGGCCCGCCGCCGCGACGAAAAGTATCATCCGGCGACCGGAGCCGAACCCGGACGCCGGTGAACCGCCGCGACGCTCCGGTCGTACTTCCGGTTCATCTCCCCCTGTTCAGGTGCGACTTGGGATTCCCCCAGCCATGGTTCGACTCTCTCCTCTGCAAAGCTCCCCTTCGGGCGACCCCCTTCCCGCCACCGCCGTGCCTGTCATCGCGGACCGGGTCATCGCGGACCGGGTCACCGTGGACTGGTTCACCGTGCGGGGGAAACGCGGAGCTCCGACGCACCGGTTCGACCGCACCCGGGGAGCGCGTTCACGATGAAGCTGCCGGACTTTCTGATCATCGGCGCGATGAAGTCGGGCACGACGACGCTCTACCGCGATCTGCTGACCAACCCCGCCGTGTACATGCCGGCCGATAAGGAACCGGGCCATCTCTGTCATGACGAGGTCCTGACCGAGCAGGGAACCCGCGAGTACGCGGATCTCTTCCGCTTCGCGCGGGAAGATCAGTGCAGCGGTGAAGCCTCGACCAACTACTCGAAGATTCCCCGCTTCAATGGCGTCCCGGAGCGCGCCAGGAAAGTCTGCGGGGAGCGTCTGCGCGTCTTCTACATCGTGCGGGAACCCGTGGCCAGGATCATCAGCCACCACTACCACATGCACGCCATCGGGATGTTCGGACCGGACATCAACGAGGAGGTCCGGAAACAGTCAATCCTGCTGGACTATACCCGGTACGCCACGCAGATCGTGCCGTGGATGGATACCTTCGGTGAAGCGCAGGTCCGCCCGCTCATCTTCGAGGAGTACATCCGCCATCGCCGGGAGACCATTGCCGAAATCAGCGGCGAGCTGGGAATTGCTCCCCGGCCGGAACTGGTCGACGAACGGTCGGCCTATAACCGGAGCGACCGGAAGCACGGCCGGCCGAAAATGTGGCAACGGCTTTGGGCAACGCCGGTCTATCGCCGATATATTCAACCACGGCTGCCGAGCGGTCTTCGTGATCGCATGCGGACGCTGCTGTATCCGAAAGCGCCGCCGCGGCCGGCGCCGCCGACGCCGGAGACGGTGGACTACCTGATCGGCGAGCTGGGAGAGGAGATGGATCGGTTCCAGCGGGTACTCGGCCGGTCCGAGCCCATCTGGGACCTCCGAGAAGTTCGCGAAAAGCACACTTTGCAGTTTGAACGCTTTACCGCGGCTGCGAATGATTGATATCGTTCAGAACGATCATCCCTGCCGGATTGCTCACGGAAACCACCGCCGATGCTTGCGCTGATTACCGCCTACCTCTACCTGATCCTCTTCGCGCTTCTCGCGATGATGGCCTGGCAGTACTTCCGCGGCACGCACGATCTGCTGAGCTTCCGAAACTTCGCCATTCTCGGTTTCTGTATCTTTCAACTTCACTCCACGGCCGGGGCCCTGAACTTCGGACCGCGTCCGGAAATGACGCTGCAGAATCCCGTCGAGACCGCGGCGATCTACGCCGTCATGGCGACGGCCTTTCTGGCCATTGCGCTCTGGAGCTACAATCGCGGATTCCTTGTCACCCGGCTGGCGCACAAGATCCCCACCGCACGGTCCGTCCCCTCCGAAAGCGCGCTGTGGGCGCTCGCCATCATTCTGATCATCGGGGCGTTTCTGCTCCGCCAGGGTATTCCCGTCTATCCGTTCTACCACCTGAGCCGCATCTTCAGCGTGGGGATGGCGGTCGCGGCGTTCGGGATTCTCGGCTGGATCTGGGGGCCGCGCCTCTACAACCCGGTCGTCATCGCGGTCGTCGCGGTGCTCGGGCTCGTGGCCCTGATCACGATCATGAGCGGCATCTTCGGCCGGCGTCCCCTCGTGGCCGCGGGGGCGGCGCTGCTCTGGGGCGTCTACTTCTCGAACCTCCGCTACCAGCGTCCAACCTTCGCCAGCGTGCGGCTGGCCGCCATCGCGGCCGTGCCCGTCATCCTGGTCGCACTCTATTCCACCGCCCGCGATCAGCAGCACGCCGAACGGACCGGCGTGGAACAGCTCCGGATGTCGATCGAGCGAGGTGAGCTGCGGCGAGGGATCGAGCTGCTGTCACAGGGACAGGACGCGGGCGGCAACTCGCTCTGGCTGATCGAAACCCATCCGGATCAGTTCCCCCGGCGCTACTTTCATACCCTCGTCTACACCGTGGTGTACCCGGTGCCGCGTGAGCTCTGGCCGACCAAGCCGGAACCGCTGAGTGACATCATGCCGCACATGGCGCGGATTCAGCGGGTCGACCGCGATGCCCTGAAGATCGGCCCCGGCATCATCGGCCACATCGCGGCGGAGGGCGGCTGGATCGCGCTCATCGTTTACGGCATCGTGGGCGGGCTGTTCTTCCGGCTGCTGGATGAGATTACCTGGAACAACGCGCACAACCCGCTGGTCATCATTGCGATCGGATCGTCCTTCGGTCACCTGATCGGCATGGCGCGCGGTGAGACCTCCGCGTTCACGGCGCTGTTCATTCTCAGTGTGGTCATGGTCTACATCATGCTGCTCATCATCGGCAAACTGCTGGAGGCGTGGTACCCCGCCGCAGCCGTGCTCGATGATGACGGCGATCTGCTGGACGAAGACGCGCCGCTGCATGAGTCGGAAGATCACTGGACGGACTACGGTGAACCGGTCGCCGGCTACCATCCCGCGAAATACTAAAGCCGGGATGATTCGGCCATGCCTTCGGAATTCAAACGTGGGGCCATACGACTTCTCAGCAACTACGCCCGTCTCGGGCTTTTTCTTGCTCTGGGCATCCTCTTCGTCCCGATCTTCATGCTCGGAACCGGCGACGCCGGCCTCGGCCTGCTGGGGCTGCTCGGTTCGGGCATCGGGATCGCGGAAATGTGCAACGAGATCGCCCGGCAGAGCATGAACCGGGAGCTCGGCGCGGCTTACCACAGCGATGAGAAGGATGAGTTCCGCGAGACGTTCAATGCCGCGATCGTGCTGACCGCCGGCCTGGCCCTGATCACCGCGCTCCTGTTCGTGATCCTCGCCCTCTGCCTCCCCCTCTTCCGCATCCCGGACGAACTGCGTCCCGCCGCGATGTGGCTGCTCGTCTGCAAGGGCATCTACTCGGTCATCTCGGTATTGTTCGGCCCGCAGTTCAACATGTACCTCGTGACCGAGCGCATGGTGCTTTACAACACATGGAGCGTGCTCAAGCGCGCCTCGGAGTTCGCCGCGGCACTGATCCTCTTCGTGCTGCTGGGCCTGCGCGATCCTGAGCTCGGAATCAAGGCGTTCGCGGTCCTCTCCGCCGGCGGCATGATCCTCACGCACATGACCGCCGTCACGCTGATCACGATGAAGGACCGCCGCCTGATCCCGCAGCCCTCCTGCATTCGGATGTCCCGGATCAGGAGCGTTCTCTCCACCGCCGGCTGGAACAGTGCGTCGGTGACGGCGATGAACATGCACATCCGGCTGGACAACCTGATCATGAACTCCTTCGGGATCATCTACAACACCGGCTTTACCCTGGCCACGCGCCTCGCCGGCTACATCCGCGTGATTGCCTTCTCGAGCACGCAGGGACTCGACGTGGTCTCCGCGCGGCTGGAGAAGGAAGGCGGCGGGCAGCGCGTCGAGGCGATGATGCAGCATTCGACGCGCATTCACGCCATGGTCGCGCTTCCGGCCGGCGCGGTCGTGCTCTTCCTGGCCGATCCGCTGATGACCCTCTGGGTCGGCCGCATGACGGAGAACCCGGAAACGCTCGCCACCGCCATCGTGCTGGCGCAGGTGCTGGTGATCGGCATGACCGCACGGGGCATCTCGGACTGCTGGACGCGCACGCTGTACGGGGCGGGACACATCCGCGCCTATGCGCCCCTGGTGCTCTTCGGCGGCGTGCTCAACCCCCTGATCGCGATCGGCCTGATCGCCGTTCTGCCTCCGGACGAAAAGTATCTCGGACCGGCGATCGCGTTCAGCTCGATCTTCGTGGTCCTGCACTTTCTGATCATCCCCTTCATCGCCGCGCGGTGCCTGAACGTCGGCGTGAAGCGCATTCTCGCGCCGGTCTTTCGGCCGGCGGTGACGACACTGTTCGCCAGCGCGATCCTGCTGCTGCCTCACACCGAACCGGGGCGGGGGTCGATCATCGTCCTGCTCGTGTCGATCGCCCTGTTCGTGGTGGCCCTGCTGCCGCTCTCCTGGTTCTGGGTCCTTCCACCCGCCGACCGTCACCAGATCCGGCAGGTGATTCTGCGTCGACTGAAGCGTGCTCCGGGTCGCGCTCCGGGTGATGCCGGGGTGAGCGAAGACTCACTCGATGAGTCGTTTCCGCCGGAGCAGAAGGCGGCGCGGTGAGAGAGGAGGAAAGGCACGGAGGGGAGGGAGTAAGGCATCAAGGCATCGAGGGGTTGAGTGACAAAGTAACGGAGTAACGGAGGGAGGGGTGCCGACTGGGCATCGTACTTTTGTCCGGCGATCGTTCTTCCATCTCACACGGCCGACTCCCTACGGTCGCTGGCCGTGGCACCCTGGGATTCGGCGCACAGGCCCTTCGTCGCTTCGCCCCTCCGTCGCTTCGTCGCTTTCTCTTCGTGCCT
>SLDM01000490.1 GCA_007125255.1 Phycisphaerales bacterium | reverse complement strand
TTCCACAGTTCGCGTTCCATGCTGGTGGCTCCTTGTCGAGTAAGTGAGACCACCAGTATGGCGCGAACTGCTCATGGCGCAAGGGGATACGACAAATCGCGCATAAAGCCCTTTCGCGGGAGTGACGGCATCAGGCTCCTGTCCTTCGTCCGCCCCCCCCCGCGCCTTTCCCGATCCCCCTTCGTCACTCCGTCACTTTCCCTCCGTGCCCCGGTCGCGTCCCTGGAAACGGGGCCTCTTCCCTATGGTCCGCGGAGCGCATTGCTGCTGATATTCCCTGAATGAAAGCTTGTGACAACTTTCACAAGCCCGGTCGGTTCGCAGCCCGGACCGAAGCCCGTATCCGAAGCCCGGACCAATACCCGGACCGAGGCCGGGCCGTGGTGGGGAAGCTTGCCGGGGGATGGTGGTGGGGCGGCTGCGTCCTGCTCGGGCGCCTCTCAAGGGGAACTGTCCGGAGGGGTTCGTGGGGTCGGGGGGGTGTTCGCAGTCGGGCTGCCCCGCCCCCCCGGGGGCGGCCCCAACCGCCCGCCGTTCTTGCCCGCCGTTCTTGCCCGCCGCTCATTTCCACCGCTCACTCAAGGTGACAGACAGGAGCCAGACGCGATGGCCGACGCCAGCACGCCCGACGAAGTTCACTCTTCAGGAGAGTCAGAAACCGAAGCCGCCCCCGGCGTGGTCATGGAGCGATTCAGCTACGACGATGCCATTGTGCGCCAGTTCACGCTCGCCACGGTGGTCTGGGGTGTCGTCGGCATGCTGGTCGGATTGATCATCGCCCTGCAGATGGTCATCCCGGCCTTGCCGCTTGATCCGAAGTGGACCGCGTGGATGGACCAGCCGTGGCTGACCTTCGGACGGCTGCGCCCGCTGCACACCAACGCGGTGATCTTCGCCTTCGCGGGCAACGCGATCTTTGCGGCGGTGTACTACTCGACCCAGCGCCTCTGCAAGGCGCGGATGTGGTCGGACAAACTCAGCAAGTTCCACTTCTGGGGGTGGCAGGGGATCATCGTTGCTGCCGCGATCACCTTGCCCCTGGGGATCACCCAGAGCAAAGAGTACGCCGAGCTGGAATGGCCGATCGCCCTCGCCATCGCCGTGGTGTGGGTGGCGTTCGCGGTGAACTTCTTCGGCACGCTGGCGGTTCGGCGCGAACGGCACATGTACGTGGCGCTGTGGTTCTACATCGCAACGATCGTGGCCATCACGATCCTGCACGTTTTCAACAACCTCGCGGTCCCCGTCTCGTGGACGAAGAGCTATTCGCTCTACGCCGGAGCGCAGGATGCGTTCATGCAGTGGTGGTACGGCCACAACGCGGTGGCGTTCTTTCTCACCACGCCGTTCCTGGGGATGATGTACTACTACCTGCCGAAGGCGGCGAACCGGCCGGTGTTCTCCTACCGGCTCTCGATTATTCACTTCTGGTCGCTGGTCTTCATCTACATCTGGGCGGGACCGCACCACCTGCACTACACCGCGATCCCGGCGTGGATGAGCACGCTGGGCATGCTCTTCTCCCTCATGCTGTGGATGCCCTCCTGGGGCGGGATGATCAACGGCCTCCTGACCCTGCGGGGCGCGTGGCACAAGGTCGCCAGCGACCCGGTGCTGAAGTTCTTCGTCGTCGCGATCACCTTCTACGGCATGGCCACCTTCGAAGGCCCGATGCTCTCGATCAAGTCGATCAACGCGCTCTCTCACTACACCGACTGGGGCATCGCCCACGTCCACTCCGGCGCGCTCGGCTGGGTCGGCTTCATGATCTTCGGCGTGGTCTACTGGATGCTGCCGCGCCTCTACCAGACGCCGCTGTTCTCGAAGAAGATGATGGAACTGCATTTCTGGATCGGGACGATCGGCATCCTGCTCTACATCATTCCAATCTACGTCGCGGGCATCACGCAGGGACTGATGTGGCGGGCGTTCGATGCGATGGGCATGCTGGCGTATCCGGACTTCGTGGAAACCGTGCTGCAGCTCATGCCCTTCTACTGGGTGCGCGTGCTCGGCGGCGTGCTGTACATGGTGGGCATGTTCCTGCTGGTGTGGAACATGTACATGACCTGGCGGGCGCGGCCGGCGACGTACGACGTGCCGGTGTACGAAGCGCCGCGGCTCAACCGCGACTACCAGGACGCGCCGCTCCCGCCGTCACGCCTGGCGAACGCGCCGGTGACCGGATGGGCGAAGAAGATCGACATTCTGAACCAGATGCGCTGGCACCGGAACTGGGAGCGTCTGCCGGTGAAGTTCACGGTCTGGACCTTCATCGCGGTGGCGGTGGCATCGCTGTTTGAGATCATTCCCACGTTCGTGATCAAGTCGAATGTCCCGACGATCGAAACGGTCACGCCCTACACGCCGCTGGAGCTGGCCGGCCGCGACATCTACGTCGCCGAAGGGTGCTACAACTGCCACTCGCAGATGATTCGCCCGATCTTCGCCGAGACCGAGCGGTACGGTGACTATTCGCTCGCCGGTGAGTTCATCTATGACCGCCCGTTCCAGTGGGGTTCCCGGCGCATCGGGCCGGATCTTCACCGCGTCGGGGGGCAGTACTCGCACACCTGGCACATTCGTCACCTGATCGAACCGAAGTCGGTCGTGCGCGGCTCAATCATGCCCAACTACCCGCACCTGATGAGGACGGAGATCGACTTCGACATTCTTTCGCGCAAGCTTCGCGTGATGCGGATGCTCGGGGCGCCGTATACCGATGAGCAGATCGAGAACGCGGCGGGGATGGCCCGAACTCAGGCGCGGATGATTCTCGAGGAGATCGCCGAACAGGATGGTGAGGATGCCGTTCCGCCGGGGCTGGAAACCAGCCAGATGATCGCGGTGGTCGCGTACCTCCAGCGGCTGGGCATCGATCGGTATCGCCCGGAGGATGAGCCCTCACCCCTCGAGGTCGTCCTGCAACGGCTGGAAGAAGAAGAGACCGAAAGGATGGCCCGCCATGGTGCGGAGTGACCTGCTGCTCGCCGGCGCGGCCAACGGCGCCGGGGCGAACCCCCTGACCTTCGTCGAGGTGGCGATGTTCATCTTCATCGCGATCTTCCTCGGGCTGTTGATCTGGGTGATCTTCGCCCGGCGCGGCGCGTTCAATCGCGTCAAGCAGATCCCGCTGGAAGATGACAAGCTCGTCACCCCGCGGAGCGGGGGGGGCGGAGATGCGAAGAAGCCAACGGACGAGCACGACCCGCGAGAGAAAGGGAACTGACGATGAACGACCGATCATATCGCGACGAACAGATCTCGCGCGCCGAGATTCCGCCGCAGAATGAATACGACCAGCTGCTCAACCACGAGTATGACGGCATCAGGGAGTATGACAATCCGCTGCCCGGCTGGTGGGTCTGGCTGTTCTGGATCACGATCATCTACTCGGGCTTCTACTGGATGTACTACCACATCGGGGACGGGCCGACGGTCGAGGACAAGCATGAGGTGGCCATGGTCCGGCACATCGAAGCGCAGCTCGCCCGGATCGGCGAGCTGAAGCCGGATAACGAGACGATCGTCAGCTACATGCAAAACGAGGACTGGATGCGCGCGATGGGCGGCGTCTTCCGCGGCCAGTGCGCGCAGTGCCACGCCGCCGACGGCGGCGGCCTGATCGGACCCAACCTGACCGACGGGTACTTCCAGCATGTCCGCGAACCGGAGGACATCTTCCGGGTCATCCGCGACGGGGCGGCCGGAGGCTCCATGCCCGCGTTCGAGGGGCGCATGCGCGAACCGCAGATGATCCTGATCGCCGCGTACGTCGCCTCGCTCCGCGGGACCGAACCGGCCTCGCCGCTCCCGCCGGAGGGACGCCGCGTTCCGCCCTGGCCGGAACCGGCGATGCAGAACGAAGTCGGCGACGAGTAAGAGTCCAGCGCGGAATCCCTATGCCCATCGACGCACCGGCACAAGCAAGTGAACGCGTCCTCTCGACGCTGAATCAGGACGGCACGCGCCGGTGGCTCCATCCCCGCCTCTCGAAAGGCCGCTTCCTGACGCGGCGGCGCATCGTCGCGTACTTCCTGCTCATCATCTACAACGCGCTGCCGTGGATCACCGTCGGCGGTAAACCGTCGATTCACCTCAACCTGCCCGCGCGCGAGTTCACCTTCTTCGGCGCGACGTTTCTTCCCACCGACTCCGTCCTGCTCATGCTCTTCATGGCCGGACTCTTCGTGCTCATTTTTCTCCTGACCGCGCTCTTCGGCCGCGTCTGGTGCGGTTGGGCGTGCCCGCAGACGGTCTACCTCGAGTTCATCTACCGCCCCATCGAGCGGCTGTTTGAAGGCGCGCCGAACGCGCGGGGCGAGAAGCCGAAGAGCGTTCCCGCCTGGCGCAGCGCCGGAAAATACCTCGTCTTCTTTCTCGTCTCGTGGCATCTTGCCCATACCTTCCTCGCCTACTTCGTCGAGCCGACGACGCTCCTGCAGTGGAGCACGCAATCACCCTTTGAGCATCCGGCCGCGTTCACCATCGTCATGGCGGTCACCGGGCTCATGCTCTTCAACTTCGTGTATTTCCGGGAACAGACGTGTATTGTCGCCTGTCCGTACGGGCGGTTTCAGTCGGTGATGCTCGACCGGAAGTCGCTGATCATCAGCTACGACGAATCGCGCGGCGAGCCTCGGGGCAAGCTCCATCGGAAGAAATCCAAAGCCGCGCCGGCAAACGGCGATCTCTCTCTGAAGGTCGTCCCCGAGGAACCGGCCCGGGGTGACTGCATCGACTGCGAGATGTGCGTCACGACCTGTCCGACCGGAATCGACATTCGCCAGGGGCTCCAGATGGAGTGTATCGGCTGCGCCCAGTGTATCGATGCGTGTGACAGCGTGATGGACCGCATCGGCCGGCCGCGCGGTCTGATTCGCTACAGCTCCCAGGCGGCGATGGAAGATGGTCAGCGCCGCCTGGTCCGGCCGCGCGTGTTCATCTACCCCGCCATCCTCGCGATCA
>SLDM01000260.1 GCA_007125255.1 Phycisphaerales bacterium | reverse complement strand
TGCTCTTCGCGCACCGCCCGCCCCAACTGCTGGGGGGCCGGAGCGCAGTCTGGGGCCCCGCCGAGCCCCCCGTCATGGCGGTCGCCGGACCTGATGCCGGAGAGCGGGAATGGCGATGTACGCCGCGCTGAGGACGACCCACACAGATTCCTGAAGCGCCTTTTTCAGAAAACTCCTGCGCTCCGGCCGGTGGATTGCGAGGTCCCTTCCAGAGCGGGACCTCCGCGGATCTCACGGGTCAACCTGCGCACACAAGGAGCTTCAGATGAATAAATTGAGAATCAGCACGGCAATCGCCACCTTCCTCGTGTTCAGCCCATCGGCATGGGCCACGGGCATGGCGGAATGTGGCGAATGGAAGCCCTTCGGCGAGGGCTTCAATAACAGTATCCCCGCCCTTCATGTCTTCGACGGCGACCTGATCGCCCTGACACAGTTTTCGCAGCACTCCGATATCGATGGTGTCGCGAGATGGAACGGCGAGTACTGGGAGCAACTCGGAGAAGGGCTGATCGTCCACTCTTCCATTGATACATTGAACATGCTCACCTTCGAGGGTGAATTAATCGCGATCGGTCCGATCCACTTGCAGGACGAGAGCCACTTCGGGTTTGTCCGCTGGGACGGCGACTCCTGGCAGGCGATCGGAAATCAATCGTGCGGTGGCGCGGTGACTTCCGTCGCCGTCGCTGGTGGCGAACTCTATCTGGGACTGGGCAACGATACAGATTGCGAGCATCACATCGACGGCTTTGACAACCCCCTTCGCGGTGTCCTCCGCTGGAACGGGGCGTATTGGTCACAAGTCGGCGATACCAGTGAATTCGCGCTCGTCGGAGCCATGGTCGAGTACGACGGCGATCTGGTCATCACGGATTGGAACGGCAGCGCGCAAATCGGATCGATCCGGCGATGGAATGGCGAATCATGGGAGCAACTCGGCACGCTGGAGGGAGGTGGAGTTTCGGCACTGGCTGTCTATAACGGCGATCTGATTTCGGGCGGCGGCTTCGAATCGATTGACGGGCTGCCGCTGCAACGGATCGCACGGTACGACGGTGAACAGTGGCTCGCCATCACACTCGGCATGGATGACGCGGTCCACGACCTGCATGTCCGCGACGGTGAGTTGTACGCCGGAGGACGATTCGAAAACGTGGCGGAGAACCCGGTGGACCGGCTGGTGCGGTGGAACGGCCTGACCTGGGTCGAATTCGAGGGAGGGGCCGACGGAATCGTTCGCTCGATGAGCAGTTACCAGGGGAGCCTGGTCATCGCCGGCAGCTTCTCCAACGTCGGCGACGGCGTCAACGTCAACGGCGTCGCGCAGTTCGTCATCTGCCCGGAGCCGATCACCGGCGCGTGCTGTACGAGCAGCCGGTGCATCGATCTCACTTTCGAGGCGTGTGATGCCATCGGCGGCGCGTACCTCGGCGACGATGTGACGTGCGCGGAAGTGGACTGCGCGACCTGCCCTGGTGATCTGAGCGTGGATGGCGTGGTCAATGTCCTCGATCTGCTTGAGCTGCTCAACGCCTGGGGTTCCTGCCCCTGAGCCAGATGACGGTTCCTGTACACCATGTTTGTAACGACCAGATTCACCACACACGAAAGGTGAGCACCATGTCCCGCACACGAATCAAGACTGGAATCAGTATCGCCGCGCTCCTCACGGCCGGCCTGAATACGACCATGGCCGCAGGTGAATGCGATGTGGCCTACCCCATTGGCGGTGCGGTTGAATCCGCCCCGAGCGCCGCGGTCGAGTACCAGGGCGAGCTCATCGCTTTTGGCCAGATCACCTCGGCAGATGGGCTTCCTGTCAACGGCATCATTCGTTTCGATGGCATGTCATGGCAGCAGCTGGCTCACGGCATTTCTGCGGAGCCGGGACATACCGGCCACATGCACCTGCTGGAGTACGAGGGCAAACTGATTCTGACGGGAGGGGGCGTCACCCCGCTCGACAAAGATGGAAAGGAGGTCCCCGTGGCCAATGTGCTGACGTGGGATGGCGAATCCTGGGGAACCTTCGGCGACCAGGAGTGCAGTTGGACCCGGGTCGCCGGCGTCTATCAGGACGATCTGGTCGTCGGGTTCTACAGCTATAGCAATGTCGGCTGTGAACACCCCGAATTCGGTTTCGACGATCCCATTGGCGGCGTCGCCCGCTGGAACGGCGAAGAGTGGACCCAGATCGGCGACACCAGCGACTTCGATCACGTCAACGCCCTCATCGAATTCGATGGCGATCTCATCGCCGGGGATCACAGCGGCGTAATCCGGCGGTGGGACGGGCAAACCTGGCATGTGATCGCGGAGGCGGATGGCCACATCCATGACTTCGCCATCCTTGATGGCGATCTCATTGTCGGCGGCACCTTCACAGAGATCGACGGGAAGACCGTCAACTGTATTGCACGTCTGGAAGATGGCGGGTGGACGGATATGGATGGCGGTTTCAGCCTGGTCGATTCCGCCGGATTACTGAGAGTCATGGCGCTGACGATGTACAACGGCCAGCTTCATGCCGGAGGGAGGTTCGACGAAGCCAGCGGCACCACCACCCGCCAGGTCGCACGGTGGACCGGAAAAGCGTGGGAATCGATCGGACAAGAGATCCTGACCGGTTCGGTCAATGATCTCACCGAGTACCAGGGGATGCTTGCCGGCTGCGGAAGTTTCCAGGTTCTATCCGGCCCCGTGATCGCGAGACGCGTTTTCGCGCACATTGGGTGCGAGATCACCGGCGCCTGCTGCGTCGATGGGGGATGTATTGCACTCGCCGCCGAGGACTGCCTCGCCGCCGGCGGCACCTTTCACGGCGACCAGAGCATCTGCGCTGAAGTGAGCTGTCCGCCCTCTTGCCCGGCCGATCTCAACGACGATGGCGCCGTCGGCGTACTCGACCTGCTCATGTTGCTTGACAACTGGGGTGTCTGTCCGGAATGAGCTCGGGGTGACATCATTGGATCTGCACCCGGATTGAGGGAAGCCGGAGAAAGTCAATCACGACGCGGCCGGATGCATGATTCGGCCGCGCCGCAGAAGTGGCGATAGGTGGACTCGAACCACCGACCTAGGGTTTATGAATCCCTCGCTCTAACCAGCTGAGCTATATCGCCAAGGGGGGAGTATCGCGTCAGTGTAGGCACTCGACCGGATCGGTCAAGAGCCGCGCCGGCGGGGCTGATTCTGCTCGTGCTGCAGCTTCTCTCGCGGCTGCTTTCACGACGCCGCCTGGAGGTTCGTTCGTTTCGCCCGGGTGCCGGTTGCGGCGGCGCCTGATGAGGCCACGGCGGCCGCCGGCCGCCAGCGGCGGCTGATCTTTTCCGGCGGCAGTTCCGGACGGGCCCGCTGAATCGCCGCGGCGATCAGGCCCATGAACATCGGCTGGGGGGTCAGCGGCCGGCTGGTCAATTCCGGGTGGAACTGGCCGCCGATGAAGTAGGGGTGGACGCTCAGCGGCAACTCGAGCACCTGCATGATGGGATGCTCGGGATGCCGGCCGGAGAAGACCAGCCCCGCTTCGGTGAGCCGGTCGATGTACTTCGGTTCGACCTCGTACCGGTGCCGGAACCGCTCCCGGATCATGGTCCGGCCGTCGTAGAGGAAGCTGGCGAGAGAGTCGGGTTGCAACTGGACATCCTGCGCGCCGAGCCGCATCGTCCCGCCGAGGCCTTCGATTCTTTTCTGCTCGGGCAGTTCCGCGATGACCGGGTGCCGGCCGTCGGGCGTAAACTCGGTGGAACCGGCGTCGTCGAGACCGAGCACGTTGCGGGCGTACTCGATGACCGCCACCTGGAAGCCGAGACAGATGCCCAGATACGGCACGCCGTGGGTGCGTACATGTTCGACGCAGGCGATCTTGCCTTCGACGCCGCGTTCTCCGAATCCGCCGGGAACGATCACGCCGTGGATGTCATCGCCGATCCACTCGCCGACGTTCTGACGCGAGAGGTCGGAGGTATCCAGCCAGCGCAGGTCGACCCTGGCGGAGAGATGGGTCGAGGCGTGTTCGATCGCCTTGTCGATGGAGGCGTACGCATCGCGCAGCGCCGCGTACTTGCCGAGGATGGCGAGCGTGATCTCATGCTCGCGCTTGGCGACGATGCGGGTGGCGTAATCATGCCAGCGCTGCCGGGCGCGGTCTTCGTTGGCGTAATCGACCTTGCCGTGCAGATCGAGGATGGAGAGAACTTCGCGGTCGAGGCCTTCGGCGCGGGTTGCTTCGGGGATCGTGTAGATCGATGCCCGATCGTGCATCGAGAAGACGCGGTTGATCGGCACGTTGGAGAACATCGCGACCTTCTGCATCACGGTGTTGGTCACCGGCTGGTGGGCGCGGCAGGCGACGATGTGCGGCTGAATCCCCGCTTCCATGAGGCGCTTGATGCCGAGCTGGGCGGCCTTGGACTTCTGCTCGCCGAGAATCTCAGGTTCGATGATGTAGGTGAGCGCGACGAAGCAGGCGGACTTTTCACCCTCTTCAAAGGCAAGTTCGCGCAGCGCTTCGATGTAGAACCCGTTCTCGTAGTCGCCCACCGTGCCGCCGACTTCGATGAAGACCACGTCCGCGGGCCCGCCCTCCGGACCGCCGGTCATGGCGAGCTGGCGAAGACGGTACTTCACCTCGCCGGTGACGTGGGGAATCATCTGTACATCGCGGCCGAGGTACGCGCCGCGCCGTTCGCGTTCAAGAATTTCGGTGTAGATCTGGCCGCTGGTGGCGAAGTTCTGCCGCGAGAGATTCTGATCGAGCATGCGCTCGTAGGTGCCGAGGTCCATATCGCATTCGGTACCGTCATCGAGCACGAACACTTCGCCGTGCCGGTAGGGGTTGAGCGTGCCGGAATCGATATTGAGGTAGCCCTCAAGTTTGATCGGGGCGACGGACAGTCCCTTGTCCTTGACGAGCTTGGCCAGGGAAGAGGAGAAGATGCCCTTGCCGAGACCGCTCATGACGGTGCCGAGCACAATG
>SLDM01000366.1 GCA_007125255.1 Phycisphaerales bacterium | reverse complement strand
TGGAGAGACTGCCCCCCATGTCCTGAATCGCTTCATCCAGCCCATCCACCGCCGATCGGAGTCGATCCACCTGTGCGGGAGAGGGACCTTTCTCAGCTTTCACGCTCGCTTCAATCAGATTGCGAAAGGCGCGCGGCCCCGGAAGGGAATCAAGCATGGCCGTTCCCGGATACCCCCCCTTCGCCAGCGAGGTGACGCGCTGACACGTCGTGCGATCGATGCCGAGTCGCTCGCTCAAGCGCAGCGGCGTCCGTTCGGAGACAGGCCAGCCATGCAGGTACTCGCGCATGGATTCGTGCAACCGTCTCAACATGCGGTCCAGATGAGACAGTTGAGCGGGGGTCAACTGTTCGGCCTGCGTCAGTGAACTGTGAGTGGGCGGCATGCCTGGCCGCGATTCTACCACACTTTTCCGGGGCGCCGTCGCGGACAGTTCGGCCTGCAGATTCGATGATTTTCTCACGCGTATTTCCTGACGCATTCCTCGTCTCATTGCCTGGCTCATTGTCTGGATGATTCCCGGACTGAATCCTGGACAGATTCCTTGACAGGCATGAATTCTGAATTATTCTGAACCATAGCATAAGCATACCACGCCGGACGCCGGTGTCCAGCCCGAGACTCAGCCCTTGGGCCCGAGCTTCCTGACGATCGAAAGTGATTCCCATGAAACATCCCGTCCAACACCCCGTCCCGACCCTCTCCGCACTCTCATCCGCCCTCGCCCTGCTCTCCGGTCCGGCTGTGGTCATGGGCGGCCCGGACGACGGTCCGCCGTCCTTTACCGCGACCGTCCTGCCGCAACTCGATCCCACCCATGATCCCGACATCCTGACCTACACGACGCCGAGCGCGATCAACGCCTCCGGCCTGATCGTCGGCAATCTCAGTACGGATCTCGGTTTTCGCTGGTCATCCGATGCCGGCGGGCAACTGCTGCAGCCGATCTTCCCCGGCGCGACGGACGCCGTCTGGGCGGCGGGCATCAATGACGCCGGCAGCATCTGCGGTGCGTACCTTCCGGCGGGATCGTTCACTGCCCTGCCCTTCCTGCTCAACCCGGACCGATCGGTCACGCACCTGCCCACCCTGGTGACCGATCTGCCCTGCGGCGCGTCGGATCTCAATGAGTCCGGCCTGATCGTGGGCAGCTGCGAAACCGCGCCGGGTGGCATGTTCGGTGGCCCCTCCACGGCGGTGTACTGGCTCGATGGCAGTGTCGTCGAGATCGGCGGCCTCGGAGGATCGGCTGACACCGCGATTGCGGTCAACTCGCGCGGGGTCGTCGCCGGCTTTGGAAACTCCTCCGGGTCCGGCCCGCTCCAACCCTTTCGATGGTCTCAAGAGACCGGCGTCGAGGCGCTGCCCCAGTTCGTAGCGGGTGTCCCTTCCACGCCTTCGGACATCAACGACGCCGGCACGATCGTCGGGCGAGGCGGAAAAAGTCTCTTTGAGAACCGCCCGGTCTACTGGGATGCCGATGGCGCCATCCACGAACTGCCGACGGTCGAAGAAAACCCCATCGATGTCGATGTGCTGGGCATCAACAACCACGGCGTCATGGTCGGCCACGAGATTCCTCAGTCCACCTGGGAAATCGAAGCCCGGCTCTGGTGGGACGGCCAGGCGTACCGCCTGCAGGATCTCGTCGTCGATCTTGAACCGGGCGTCTCGCTCCTCCGGGCGGTCGACATCAACGATGAGGGACAGATCGCGGTCGAAGCTTCCCGCGTCGTTGACGGCGCGGTGCAGTTCTTCACTATCCTGCTCACGCCGGAACCGGACGAGAAAGCGAACCTCATCACCTTCGTCGAAACGTTCGAGAACGGCAGCAACGAAGGCAACTGGTCCTTCGGCATGCCGAATATCGAGGTCATTCCGCGTGAGGGTGGCAATCCCGGCCCGTGGCTGCATATCCCCTGTGGTGCCGGACCGGGCAACTGCCTGGAATTCTGGTATCCCATGCCTTCGACCACCCCGATGGGCGATGAGAATCTGTTCACCGGCAACTACCTCAAGCGCGGCGTGACGTCGGTCGGGATCGATCTGGTCACCCACTTCTACTCGAGCCCCGGCAACGACGGCCCCGGGCACGATGAGTTTCACTGGAACGTCGCGGTCATCCTGATCAGTGATAGCGGCAATCCCACTGACAACTCCGACAACTGGGGCGCCTATTACGTCGGCGAGATGCACGCCCCCAAGGTCGGCGAAGGTTGGAAGTCGTTCGATTTCGAAATCCCTTCCGGCGCAAGCGACCTGCCCCCCGGATGGGTGTGGAATACCGGTCAACCAAACGCACCGGCGGATCCGAGCTGGAGCGAGCTCATGGAGAACGTGTCGATGCTGATGTACTCGTACCTCGACCCCACACTCCCCGCAACGGTTCAGCCGTGGGATGTCGGTCTGGACAACCCGCGCATCACCTACTCCGACACGAAGGCGTGCGGCACGGGTGACCTTGACTGTGACGGCGTGGTCGATGTCTTCGATCTGCTCATCCTGCTGGAGAACTGGGGTACCTGCAGCTCACCACGCGACTGCCCCGCCGATCTGAACGGTGACGAACAGGTCGATGTCTTTGATCTGTTGATCCTGCTTGAGAAGTGGGGATAGAGATGGGTGGATTGGATAGAGGGGAAGGCACGGGGGGGTTAAAGTAACGAAGTGACGAGGTGACGGAGGGATGCATCGAGGGACGAAAGTGTCGTCCCCCGCGCGAGTGCAATGTTTCAGTTTCAGCACGCCTTTCCGGAGAAGTCACTGAACGAGTCCGGAACAATCACCAGCGAGCTTTGAAAGGAAAACACGATGTCACGCAACACGCTATCGACTTCGGTCCGGTTCTATCTGAGTTCTCGTTGCCTTGCCGGCGCCCTGCTGGCGACGGTCATGGTCGCCGCCTTCGCCCTTGTCGTCCCGCGGGCCGCCAGCTCGAACGACCTCTCGCCCGACAGCAGCGCGCCGTTCGAGAGTTGCGGCACGGTGATCGTCGATGAACTCTACTACTGCTACCTCTTCCTTGCCGATGTGGATGGGAAGATCTACGCCGTGCCGGGAATCGATGAGTACTACTTCAGTCCCGGCGATCGATTGCATGTCCAGGGAACCTCCGAGGACGCGGTCGGGTTCTGCACGCTGGACGGCATGATCATCGATCCCTTGATGCAGCAATGCGACGACGAGCCGTGCCCGGCCGACCTGACCGGTGACGGCACCGTCGACGTTGGCGATCTGCTGTCACTCTTGAGCCAGTGGGGCCCGTGCCATGACGGCTGCAACGCCGACCTGACCGGCGATGGAGACGTCGGCGCCGCCGACCTCGTGGTGCTGCTCGATGCCTGGGGACCGTGTGAGTGAAAGGCGAAGGTACGGAGGGAAAGTGACGAAGTGACGAAAGTGTAGAGGGGTGCCGTGGTCTGAGTGACGCAGGAGCGAAGGCCACGAAGCGGCTCGACAGTCATCCAATTCAGAATCGAACGCGAATCGCGCTATCACGTGGCCTTCCGTCCTGTCCTCACTCTCGTGAGGCCATGACTCCAGACCACGGCACCCGGACGTCTTACTTCGGTCTGGTAGTCGTGCTTCCATCCGGCACGGCCGACTCCCTTCGGCCCTCTGGCCGTGACACCCCGTCTCCCCTTTCGTCAAGCCGGCGTCGTCGTCCACCCCTTCGTCCCTCTGTCGCTTCGTCACTTCCCCTCTCGCACTCAGGAGCTCGACGACGGCGCCGTCGACGACTCCTCCCACGCGCCTTCAAGCTGCTGCCGCCAGCGGGACCCGTTGGGCGTCATCGTTTCGATCACCGCCGGTTCCTCCTCGCGACTTGCCTCATCCACGGCCGGCTCGTCATCCGCCCGGTCGATCGCCGAGGCATCGATCGCGCCGTCCGCGCCGACCTCCTCGACGCGCACCGCCACGCGCTTCGAGACGCCGCGTTCCTGCATCGTCACGCCGTACAACTGGTCCGCGGCCTGCATCGTCCGCTTGTGGTGGGTGATCACGATGAAGTGGCTGCGATCGAGGAAGGGCTCGAGTATGCGGCAGAAGCGATCGACGTTCGCTTCGTCGAGGGCGGCATCGACTTCGTCGAGCACGCAGAACGGCGACGGCTTGCTGCGGAAAATCGCCATCAGCAGACCGACCGCGGTCATCGCCTTCTCCCCGCCGGAGAGCTGGCTGATCACGCGCGGCTCTTTGCCCGGGGGCTTGGCCTTGATCTCAATACCTGATTCGAGCCAGTCGATGTGGCCTTCCTCATCCGGCACGAGGTAGATATCCGCGCTGCCCCCGCCGAACAGCTTGCGGAACATGCCCTGCGGACCGGCGAAGTTCTCCCGAATCGCGTTGAACGTCGATTCAAACCGCTGCCGTGAGGCGTCGTCCAGTTGCTTGATCAGATCCTGCAGTTGCGAGACGGCTTCGTCGATGTCATCGACCTGCTTGATGAGATCGACGTTGCGCTCTTCGAGCAGCGTCTCTTCCTCGATCGCATCCAGGTTGACGTTGCCGAGCTTCTTGATTTCCTTGCGCAGCTCGTCGATCTCGCCTTCGGTCCCCTCGCGCTCGATCGGCTCGAAGGATTCTTCCTCGCGCTCTGCGCGGTATGGCGGGTAAGCCTGCTCCAGATCCAGATCGAGGTCGGCGTAGGTGCGCTCCTCCAGCGCTTCGCGCTTGACCTCGACTTCACGCCGGCTGATCTCGACCGCGTGGTAGTCGCGATCGATCTGGTGCGCGCGGTTGCGAGCGTCATTCAGCTTGCCGCTGACCTCCTCGACGCGCCCGTTCGCCGTCTGGACCTCCCGGCCGAGCTCCGCGCCGCGTTCGTGCAGCCCTTCCAGCTCGCGCCCGGTGCGCTGGATCTCGTCCTTCGCTTCATCGATCGCCGCTTCGTACTGCTCGATCTGCGAAAGCCGGCGGTGAAGCTGCTGGGTGAGGATCTCGTGCTGCCGTTCCGCCTCATCGCGCGTCAGCTCGACGTGCCGGCG
>SLDM01000493.1 GCA_007125255.1 Phycisphaerales bacterium | reverse complement strand
GGTGGTGGAGGTCGATCGTGCACCGTTTGAAGTCCGCGAGAGCAGCCGGGTGAAGATCACCGCGGAGTCGCTCGCCGATCCCGACGGCCGGGGCGCATTGCGCATCATCGGCGACGGGCTTACCATCGAACTGGATGATGATGCCGTCCTCCGCGGCGCGGATGCGGAGACCGATCCCGACGGGATGACCGGTATCGGGATCGTGATCACCGGCCGGGATGTCACGCTGCGCGGCGGGACGATCAGCGGCTACAAAGTGGGCGTTCTTGCCCGCGGGGCGGATGGGTTGACGGTCGAGGGACTCACGCTGCGCGACAACTTCCGCCAGCGGCTCGCCTCGAAGCCGTGGCACGCCGATGAACGCGACCGGCTCGATCCCCACGAGAACGATCACGGCGAATGGGTGGAACGGTACGGCGGCGGGATCGTCGTGGAGGAAGCGCGCGGCGTGACGATCCGCGATGTCAAGGTGCGCGAGACGCAGAACGGGATCCTGTTCGATCGCGTTCACGATTCCCGCGTCTACGACAACGACGCGTCCTTTCTCTCCGGCTGGGGGATCGCGCTCTGGCGCAGTACGGGCAACACGATCAGTCAGAACGCATTCGATTTCTGCGTGCGCGGTTCCAGCCACCAGACCGACCACCCGAAGCCGCAGGGCTCCGCGGCGATTCTCCTCACCGAGCAATCCTCGGAGAACGTCCTGGCGATCAACTCGCTGACCCACGCCGGCACGGGCATTCTCTGTTACGCGGGTCATGAAGCGGTCGGCCGAAGAAATCCGCGGGAGGAGCGGGAGTGGTACGAACAGCGCGGGTCGAATGAAAATATCTTCCTGCTCAATGATCTCTCCGATGCGATCTCGTTCGGAGTCGATCTGAGCTTCTGCCGCGGCACGAAGATTCTGCGCAATCAGGTCAACCGGAATGCGCTGGGCGGGATCCGGGCGGAGTACGTCCGCGGTTCCGCCATTCTGCGCAACAAACTCGAAGCCAACGGCGATCCGGGCGATGGCCGAGTGCAGAGCGGTCTCTCGATCAGGAACGGTTCGGAGAATCACGTCCACCAGAACTGGTTCCGGAGGAATCCGGTCGGGCTCTCGATGTGGTCCGATTCGGAAGAGCCGGAGATCGACCTTCCGTGGCTTGCCGCCAACCCGCCGGAGGCGACCGGAAACACGATCGGTTTCAACCGGTTTGATGAAGATGGCTACGGCATGCGGCTCGAAGGGCTCGACGAGACGGCGATGCGGGGCAACGAGTTCTTCGAGTTTGAAGACAACACCATGACGGTGTTGGATGATCACACCCAGGAAACGGTGCGGCGCCTGACGGATCGCGGCGTTCCGGGTTTCGAGTGGCCGTCCCCGCGCCTGCCCGGGACGGCCGCACCGCGCGACCGACGACGCCACCTCCGTGGTCGCGAGCACATCGTCATGCTGGAATGGGGTCCCTACGACTGGAGTCGCCCGGTCGCGCAGCGCTCCCAGCCGCCGAGGGACCGGATCGAGTACGAACTCTACGGCCTGCGAACCGAATCGCTGACGCTGGAGATCGACGGTGCGCGGCTGGTGGACCGCGGGCACGAGCGGACCTCGACCGGACGGCTCATCCACCGGATCGTGATCGAACCGATCCCGGAAGCGGACGGCGCCTACCGCCTCCGGGCCGAGGACGACCAGGGCCGCTCGCTGGAGCACCATGGCCGGTTCGGTCCGGACCAGTAGGATCGGGACCGTTCGGAGAACCGGACTATAGGAATTGGGCTCTAGGAACTGGCCTATAGGAGCCGGCCAGTCGGAGAGCGGGCGTGCCTACTCCGCGTAGACCTTGCGCCGCCGCGCGGGGGGAATGCCGAGTTGCTGGCGGTACTTGACGACCGTGCGCCGGGCGATCTCGATGCCCTTTTCGCGCAGCTCGGTTGCGATCGCCTCGTCGCTGAGCGGCCGGGTCTTCTCTTCCGCGTCGACGATTTCACGCAGCATGGCTTTGACCGCTTCCCAGCTGACATCCTCACCGGAGTCGGTTTCGGTCCCGCCGGAGAAGAATTTCCGCAGCGGAACCATGCCGCGCGGCGTCTGCATCCACTTCTCCGCCACCGCCCGGCTGACCGTGCCGACATGGATACCGAGTTGATCGGCCACGTCCACCATCGGCAGTGGCTTGAGGTGTTGCGGGCCGTGGTCAAAGAATTCGCGCTGGCGCGACAGGACGACGTTGACCACGCGAAGCAGCGTATTCTGCCGCTGATTGATCGAATCGATCAGCCACGTCGCGTTCCGAACGTTCTTGGCGACGAACTCGCGGGTATCGGCATCGACCTCTTTGTCCTTGGCCATCTTCTCGTAGCGGGGCGAGATGCGCAGCGTGGGGAGCAGGCCGTCGGTCAGGGCGGCCACGTACTGATCCGACTGCTCATCGTACTCCACGAGCACATCGGGAATAATCGGCGCGACACTGTCCGGGACCAGGTTGCGGCCGGGGCTGAGGTTCAGTTTGCGCATCAGCGCGATCGCGTCCTGGATCTCCGTCATGGAGAGCTGGGTATCGCGCGCGATGCGCGGCAGCCGGTTCTCGAGCAGATCCTCGAAGTGATCTTCGATCAGCCGGCGCACGGTCGACCACGCCGCGCCGGCTTCGTCTTCCCGCTCGAGCGCTTCGACCTGAAGCAGCAGGCACTCGCGCTGATCGCGGGCGGCAATCCCCGCCGGATCGAGCGATCGTTGCAACTCGTTCAGCGTGCGTTCGAGCGATTCGCGGTTCAGTTCCACGCCGGGGACCGAACGGTTCTGTTCGATGATGGTGTCGAAATCGGTATCGATCAGACCGTCGTCATTGATGTAACCGATCAGGCGTTCACCGATCGCGCGGGTGTCATCATCAATCTCGGTGAAGTTCCACTGGTGGAGCAGCTGGTCGGTCAGGCTCTCGCCACGGGCCGCGATGTTGGCCATGGCGTCCATCTTGCGATCGCGCTCGCCGTTATGACGCGCGGCGGAATACCGTTCCGAGGAATAAGTGTTGTCAAACGCTTCGCGGTAGCTGGATTCGAAAACGCTGAGCCGTTCGAAGTCGTCCGCATCGCTTCCGGTCGCATCGCTGTCGCCGACGACGAGTTCGCGTCGGTCGAGACGGTCCTCGTTCGGCCCGTCATCGGCCTCGGACGAATCCTGATCCAGCCGCTGGCCGGGTTCCACCTGCTCCAGGGTGACGTTCGACTCCAATTCCTGCTCGATGCGTTCCTGCAGCGCGAGAACGGAGAGCTGCAGAATCTCCATCGACTGGATCATCCGCGGCGCCAGCTTCATCTGCTGGCCGAGCTTCATGTGTTGGCCGGTCTCGAACCGCATCAATCCTCCGTGAGCCCGGACATCGCGGTCCGGTGCTCCTTCATTCTATCGGACAGACCCGCCGCACCCCCGCAGCAATCGCGCCGTTTGCCCGGATCGACCTGGATTTCCGCCACGCCGCCGGGACAGACCGCACAGACCGCTCCAATCGGGGGTCAATGCCCTTCCGGCACCGGCTGCCGACCGATGATCGCGTCGGCAAGCACCGCCCGGCTGGCGTATTCAAGCTGCGAGCCCGAGGGCAGACCGCGGGCGAGACGGGAGACCGTCACCCCTCGCTTGCGCAGTTCGTCGGACAGGTACAGGGCCGTACTGTCTCCCTCGAGGTTCGGGTTGAGCCCGAGAATGACCTCCCTCACCTTCTCGCCGCGGCAGTTGTGCGCGGCGTCCTCGATTCGCTCAAAAAGCGGTTGAATCGTCAGGTCATGTTCCTCCACGCCGCTGAGCGGATCGAGCCGCCCGGTCAGCACGTGGTAGACGCCCCGGTACATTCCCGTCTGTTCGAGACTGATCAGATCGCGCGCCTGTTCGACGATCAGCACCGTGCCGGCATCCCGCTGCGGATTCGTGCAGATGCGGCAGGGATCGACATCCGTCAACGTCGAGCAGATCGAACAGCAGCGCACCGCGTCCTTGACATCCGCGATCGCCTTGCCCAGACGCATCGCGTCCTCGCGCTCGGACTTGAGAATAAAGAATGCCATCCGTTCCGCGCTCCGGCGGCCGATCCCCGGCAGACGCGAAAGTTCGTCGATCAAACGGTTGACCGGTTCGGGGTACGCCTGGCTGGTGGATTCGGAACTCATCGTCTCGGTGGGGCTCGCTTCGCGGGGCGCGATCAGGACATCAGCCCGCCGAGGCCGCCCGGCGGCATGGGCAGCCCCATCTCGGCAGCGACTTCCGCCATGTGCTCCTCCGCCGCCTCCCGCGCCTTCTGCAGGGCGGCGTTGACCGCGCCGGCGACCAGGTCCTCCGCCATCGCGCGGTCGTCGGCACTGGCGGTATCCACCAGGCCGGCCATCAGCGCGGGGTCGATCTTGATCTCGATGATGCGCAGTTTGCCGTTCGCGCGGGCGCGGACCGCCCCGCCGCCGGTTTCCGCCTCGACCTCCACCTCGCCCAGCCGCTCCTTCATCTCCTCCATGCGGGCCTTGAGTTTGGGAAGATCCTTCATCAGGCCGGCGAGACCGGCCATGCCTTTCAATTGGTCAAACATACCTTCATCCTATCCTCCCTGTTGGGATTGATCCTGAACGTCGATGATGGTGGCATCGAAGATCTCCATCGCCTTCTTCACCGCGGGGTTGTCCCGAGCCAGGCGGATGCGCTCATTCTCCGCCTCGCGCGGCGCCGATGAACCGGTCGATGCATCATCGTCGCTGACGATTTCAATGCGGACGGTGAACCCGACCGCCTCACGCACGAGCGGCTCCAGCGTCGCGGCCTGCGAGGCGATCAGCCGCGACCCGGCGGCCCGGGGGGAGACCAGGGCCAGGCGCAGCGTGCGACCATCAAAGCCGACGTAGTCCAGGAGGTCGATCTTCGCCTGCAGAAACGGTTTGCTCGCGGCACTCTCCCGCAGTCGCGCCCAGATCGCGCCCCCGTCGGTCGGATCGACCGGCCGGGCCGCCGCGGCGGAGC
>SLDM01000062.1 GCA_007125255.1 Phycisphaerales bacterium | reverse complement strand
GCGCGAGATCGGGCTGATCCTTGATCAGACCGATCGCCAGTTCGAGTGCTCCGGGCTGATCGCGCTCACCCCACCAGCGCAGCAGCGTGGCCATCACACGACGATCTCTCGGATGGCGAAGCAGGAAGTCAGCCAGCAGTTCTCGCGCATCGCCTTCCGGAAGCAGCGCCGCCAGGGTACGGACCAGATCGGCGCGTTCCGGCTCCGCCTCATGAAGCCGCCGCACGATGGCGGTCAGGGCATCCGCATCGGGCACGTTTCGGTGCAGGTAGGTCGCCAACCGGATCTCCCCCTCGCTGATCGATCCGGCCTGGTTGATCAGCCGGAGCCAGACCAGCTTGGCGGCGTTCGGTCGACCACTGGCAAGCTCGGCGTAGATCCAGCGCGGCGGCAGAGCGGACGGATCGGGACTCGGCAACTCCGCCGCACGCCCGTATCGTTCCGCGGCCCGCCCATACTCACCCAGCCGGCAGTGCGCATCACCCGCATGACGGAGAATCTCCGCCCGCTGCCGGTACACGGAGAGGACGCGCGGGCCGTAGAGCGATCGCTCGACCGTCAGCTGGTCGAAATTGACCGCGTCTTCGACGACTTCGGTGAGGGCCCGATCGCAGCCCTGCAGGCGAAAGATCGTTGCCAGCGTATGGGAGACGATGGCACGAGCGCCGACATCAAATGAAAAGTCCCGGTCATCCAGCAACCGACGGCCGAAGAGCGCGACGGCCTTGTCGTACTGTTCCCGGTTGGCATAGGCCAGGGCGACGGTAAAGATTGCCTCGGCATCGGCAGGATCCATGCGAATGACCCGGGCGTACTGCTCCACCCCGGCCCGCTGGTCGCCGACCGAGATCAGCGCTCGCGCCAGCGCGCGGCGGAGGGCGGGGGCGTACGGATCATGCTCGATCGCGCGCCGGAAGGCGTTGCCGGCGATCAGATACTTCTCATCCAGCATCGCCTGATGCCCGAGAAGGTACTGTTCCAGCGCGGCGCGCTGCTCGTGCTGCTCTGCCGCCCCGTCTGGTGATGGTGGCTCCCAGTCACCGGCGGGAGCGGTCAGCTCCTCGAGCGTGTACTCACCCGCAAGCTGCCGCAAGGCTTCGGTCCAGCTCAGGTGAGCCCGGGCATGGTCGGCTGATCGTCGCTTGAGCCGCTCGGGATCGAGGCCGGGCGGCAACTCGGGAAGCGCCGCCGCCTCGGTCCACTCGCCGGACCGCTCGCGCTCGGCGGCCTGCTCGAGGGAACCGCGCAAGGTTTCGATCGAGGCATCACGAGGCCACCCGGTCGAATCGTGCGCCGCGCAGCCGAGGATGAGAACCGGCAAGAGCAGTATCCAGAGAAAACAGCGCATGGTCTTCCTGCGTTCGGGGGGTGATGGCTATCCCGGAAGGCGGCCGATTCTCCTCGGCGTGAAACCGGAAAGGGGAAGACAGGCCGCCTCACATGAGGGGGAAGCCTCGGTGCAATTCAGGACGGATGATACCCGGCCGGCTCAGCATCTTCCCCCTCCTTCCCCCGTGCAGCCCCCCTTCCCTGCCGGAACTCTGAACCTGGTCCGTACTCTCTTTTCCGGCCCTTCTTTCCTGGCATTCGTTCCGGGCATTCGTTCCGGGCATTCGTTCCGGGCATTCGTTCCGGGCATTTGTTCCGGGCATTCTTTCCGAGCTTTCCCTCCGGCCTTCCGGTCTGGTCTTCCGTTCGGGCCTTCCCGGTGGACCGGGTGTGCGGGGGGGGCCGGGGGGAGGAGATCCGGTTCAGCGGCCGGGCGCGGCGCCGCGGAAGCCCTGACCACTCAGGTCTTGCCGGCCGCCTTCTTCCGGGTGGGTCTCTTGCTCGACGCGGTCTTCTTCCGGGAGGTCTTCTTGCCCGATGCGTTCGCGGCACTCTTGGAGGATTTGCTCGTCTTCTTCGTGGTCTTGCTGCGTGAACGGCGCTTGGGCGCGGTCTCCACCGCCCGTTGCAGGGCCATATGGGCCTGGCGCGCCTCGGTGGCCTTGATCTGCCGCTCCAGCCAGGAGATCGTCTCGGCCAGATCGACGGCCTCCTCGATCACGCCTTCGTCGATCAGACGCGCGCGGAGTTGTTCATCGACGGGGATCGCGTGGGCATCGAAGCTCAAGAGCGCCACCCGAGAGGCGATAAACGGCACGATGCCTTCAAGCGAGTCGAGGTACTTGCGGACATCACGCTTGCCGAGTGTACTGACCGCCTCGAGCGTCACCGCATGCTCACGCGAGTAGAGATCGCGCAGGGTGGCGCGCAGGCGGTGACAGCGATCGATGCCCCCCGGATACCGCACGCCGATGATGTCCTGAATCTCGTCGGCCATACAGACGCGGAGTTCATTGAAATCCACGACGCTGGACCGAATGTGACGGTAGGCGATCAGCGCCTTCTCGGAGGTCGTTTCCCAGAGCAGAAAGGAGAAGACCAGGACCGCAACGGGATCATCCTGGTCGGGCCACTCCGGCGGATCGGCACTCGCATATTTCTTCACCAACGCATTGAGCTTGGTCGCGTTCTTCTCGGCGGTCGGCACATCAATACCCTCTCATGAACCATCGGTCGGCCGATCCTCCGCGGCCGGCGTCGCTCCGGAAGCTTCCGAATCATCATCGGACTCCACCGGCTCACCCACCGCACGGTGGATGGCAGCATGCACATCGGCCTGCTTCTTGAGCGACGTGTCGTACTTGAAAATCAAACGGGGCATGCGCCGCAGCGAGATCTCCTGTGCGATCTCCCGCCTCAGGTGTCC
Source organism: Phycisphaerales bacterium (assembly GCA_007125255.1). Taxonomy (GTDB): domain Bacteria; phylum Planctomycetota; class Phycisphaerae; order Phycisphaerales; family SM1A02; genus SKZB01. The sequence goes on along the minus strand of SLDM01000062.1, from coordinate 2,256 downwards.
GGTCGCGCTGTATAACCCCTTCATGGTCAGCTCGGCGTGCTCCTCCGGCAGAATCGACACCTTGACGCGCGCTTCGGAAAGATCGTCGGTCAGTTGGACCTCCGTCACGGAGATCATCCCGCGCACGCGCGGATCGTGCAGTCCGCGGGTCAGGCGCATCTGCAAGGCGCGCCGGAGCACCGAAGCGATCTGTTGGGCATGAACGTTCATCATCAGCGTCGTGGCCAGTCGCCCGGTTCATCACCCATCGAGCGTGCGCCGCACCTCCCGCGTTTTGTAACACTCGAGCACATCGCCGACACGGATGTCGTCGTAACCGGCGATCTTCATGCCGCACTCCTGTCCCGAACGAACCTCCTTGGCGTCGTCCTTGAACCGCTTGAGCTGTTCCAGCCGGCGGTCCTTCTCCACCACCACATCGTCGCGCGTCACACGAATCTGCGCGTTGCGTTCGATCACGCCGTCGGTGACATAACAGCCGGCGATCATGCCGACCTTCGTGATCTTGAAGACATCGCGCACCTCGGCGTGGCCGAGTACTTCGAGCCTGACCTCCGGTTCGAGCAGACCCTCCGCTGCCTTCTTCACATCGTCAAGAATGTCATAGATCACGTCGTAGAACCGGATATCGACGTTCTTCTGCTCCGCGGACTTGCGGGCCTGGCTCGATGCGGTGACGTTGAAACCGAGCACGATCGCGCCGGAGGCCTCGGCGAGCGAGATATCCGACTCACTGACACCGCCGATGCCGGCATGTTTGATCGAGATCGTGATTTCCTCGTTGGAGATCTTCTCCAGTGAGGCCTTGAGCGTCTCCAGCGAGCCATGCACATCGACCTTGAGCACCAGCGGAAGTTCCTTGCGCTGCGATGCGGCCAGATGCTGGAAGATATTGTCAAGAGTCACTCTCTCCTTGGAGAGATCGCGCGTTCGTTCCTGATCCTGTCGCTCGCCGGCGGCGGCTTCGGCGGCCTTCAGCGACTTGACGACGTAGAAGTTGTCACCCGCATCGGGCACCAGATTGATGCCGGAAATCGCAACCGGTTGCGACGGGCCGGCTTCTTCGATGCGCTGGCCGCGATCATTAACGATGTCACGCACCCGGCCGAACGCCCGACCGACCACGACGAAGTCGCCCTTCTTCAGTTTGCCGTGCTGAACCAGGATACTGGGAACCGGGCCGCGGCCTTCCTTCGTGGACGCTTCGAGCACCGTGCCCTGCGCCTGGCCGCCGAAGTCGGCCTTGAGTTCCAGAAGTTCCGCCTGGTAGTCGAGCACCTCGAGCAGGTCCTGAATGCCTTCCCCCTTCAGCGCGCTGATGCGGAGCACTTCCGTGCTGCCGCCCCATTCGACGGGATTGAGTTCGTGCTCGGCAAGCTGGCCGAGGATGCGCTGAATGTTCGAATCGGTCGCTTCGGGCTTGTCGACCTTGTTGAGGGCAACCACGATCGGCACGCCGGCCGCCTTGGCGTGGTTGATCGACTCGACGGTCTGCGGCATGACGCCGTCATCCGCCGCGACGACGAGCACCACCAGATCGGTCACCTTCGCGCCGCGAGATCGCATCTCGGTAAACGCCTCGTGGCCGGGTGTATCGATGAACGTCACCAACCGCTCGTTTTCCTCGCCCATCTTCACCGGGACCTGGAAAGCGCTGGTCGCCTGGGTGATACCACCGGCCTCGCCTTCCGCGACCTTCGCGTTGCGGATCTTGTCCAGCAGAGAGGTCTTGCCGTGGTCGACGTGGCCGAGAATGGTGACGACGGGTGAGCGCAGTCGCTCGTCCTCCAGCTCGCGTTGCTCGAATTGCTCTTCGATCTGTTCCTCCGCCGACTTCTGTTCAACGACTTCGAGCTCGATGTTGTGTTCGAGCATGACTTCTATGGCATCGTCGGTCGCAAGCACACTGTTGATCGTGTACGGCTTTCCGGCAAGTACCAGCTTTCGAAGAATCTGCACTGCCTTCACGCCGGTCGCGGCGGAGAGATCCTTGACCGTGATCGGCTCTTCGACCTTCACGGTACCGCCGGATTCCGCCGCCGTCTGCGCTCGATGACCGCCGCCGGCGGAACGCTTGAGGTTGTCGCGGCGCGCGGCCTTGAAAAATCCGCCGGCACGATTGAGACGTCGCTCGCGCTCGAGCAGATCCTGCTCTCGCCAATTGAAAGGGCGACCACTGTCGGCACCGGAGAACGAACGGCCGCTGCGGGCGCCGGTTTCGCCCGAAGCGCCGCTGCGGCGCTTGTTGCGCCGATT
>SLDM01000430.1 GCA_007125255.1 Phycisphaerales bacterium | reverse complement strand
TGAGCCTTCCGCGCGCCCGCACTGCCGACTCCCTGCGGTCGCTGGCAGTGGCACCCTGCTCTTTATCCCTTCCCTCTTCGTCACTTCGTTACTCCGTCACTTCGTCACTCCCCCTCCGTCGTCCCACAGAATCAATCCCGGCGCGGCGCAGAAAACAAGGGAGCGGCCGAAGCCGATCCCTTGGTATTCCGTTGAACGGTTTTCTTTCCTGCTAAAGTATCAGTCGCGTCGTCGACGGCTGCGGGCCAGGCCGCCCAGGGCGAGCAGTGCCAGCGCGCCGGGTGCGGGCACGAGCGTGCCGTGAATGCGGAACGTGCTTCGCTGGGAATCGGTCCCCGGGTCGCCGAAGGCGGTGTTCCAGCCGCCGCCATCGACCTGCCATGCCCGGAGCCCGAAATCATCGACGACATTGTTCGCCCAGGAGAGCAGGACATCGGTGTTTTCCGGTGACATGGAGAGCCAGTACTGTTGACCTTCCTCGAGAACGACCGTGCCGGAGAAGGTGCCGGTCAGCGGCGGGGCCCATTCGAAGGGAGGCGTCACGCCGCTGGCGGTGGTCGAGTCGAGGATCTGGCCGGGCGCGTTGCCGTCATCGGCGTGCAGATGGAGGTTCACCAGGTCCGGCCCCCAGTTGTGCAGCACCGCCACGTCGGCGGCGGTGAAGTAGTAGCTGCCGCCGGTCACCGTGAACGCGACGGCCGCCTCGTTGACCTGTCCGCCCAGCGGCCCGCCGGCCGAGATCGTCGCCCCCATGTTCAGCGAGTAGGTATCACCATCCCCGAAGTTGCTGTAAAGAACGGTCGCCTGGGCGTGGGTCGCCACGGTGATGGCCGTCATGGTGGCCAGTGCAAGTGCCTTGTTCATTTCAATCTCCTTGGGTCGGGCAGGCCGGCGGCCTGTATTGCGGGCGTTTCACGCAAAGCTACCACCCCGAAATTGTTTGTCAAGATGTTTTTGCAAACAATTGTGAGGGAGTCTATACTCGGGAATCAAGCGACGGTCCATTGTTGGTCGAGAAAGGCCCACCCGCCATGGCAACCCCGACACTCACCCAGAACCACTACTTCGAAGAGCAGGCCCTCCAGGTCATGCGCGAGCTGCGGGAAGCGGCGCTCGGCTTGTTCGAGTGTCTGCCCCAGCCGGTCCACCGGGCGGCGGACCTGGAAAAGTCGCTGTCGCTCAGCCGCACCCTGGCGTGGCAGCTCCACCGGCTGGCCCTGGGGGCGAACCTGCTCGCGGCCGGGGCGCACGTGCCCGGCGCTTCGGCGATGGAACAGGCGCTTCGGGCCGCGCGGAAAGTCGGGGTGCCCGATGAGTGCATCAAGCGTGTCGCGCACGCCATGGATCGATTCGAGACGCTCGTTCAGGAGCACGCGGGAGACCGGGCGACTTTCACCACCATGATCAACAGTCTGGCCGGCGAGGAAACCGACACCATTGACCTCAAGATCCGGCGCCAGGCCTTTCGCGTCAACAGCCAGGCGTGGGGGCTGCAGGTCAGGACCTTTCTCGCCTGCGGCATGATCCACCCCGGCCGGCGTTCCGATCTCGACGAGATGATCATCCTCCGCGGATTGCGTGAGGTCCGCCGTCTCAGAACCGACGTGCCGCTGCGCGTCTCCAGCCAGCTGGTGATGGATGCTGCCAGCAACTTCGCGCAGTCACATGCCGTCACCGGGACCGGACAACTCGGCGAGGCGGGGCCGAAGCTGCTGGTGGACTTCTGCACCACGCCCTGCCCCGGCATCGTGACGCGCATCGAGGACGGCTGCCTCCACACCTTTCTCGAAGACTCGCCGCTGGGAACCGCCGGCCAGCAGACGGTCTACCTGGCGGACTGGACACGTGACATCGAATGGCAGGGTGACGGAACCAAGCCGAATCACCACATTCGCTGCGCGACCATCACCAAGCCGATCGAGACGCTGGTCCTCGACACGCTCATTCACCGTGACATGTTCGGAAAACTCAAACCGAAGGCGACCGTGTACGGTTCACTCGATCGCCTCGCCGAGACGAACCCCTACCGCTTTCACGAACATGAAACGGTGCCGATCGAAGCGCACGTCAAGAACCTCGGGTACGGTTCCGGTGCGGTCACCACCCCGCATGTTCCCCGCTACCGCGAGATGGTCGAAAAGGTCTGCCGTGACGCCGGCTGGGACGCCGGCGCGTTCGAAGTCTTCCGCTGCATCATCGAGTACCCCCTTCTGAATACCCACGTCCAGGTGTACTTTCCCCTTCCGGAGGAGGGGAAGTGGTAAGAGGGGGAAGTGACGAAAGGCACGGAGGCACGGAGGCACGGAGGGCAGTAACGGAGTGACGAAGTGACGGAGTGACGGAGGGGGTGCCTTGGTCTGAGCGACCTCAGAAGCGAAGGCCACGAGGTCGCGCGACCGTCAACCGAATCACATGGCTCGTCAGTCACGCATCCACGTGACCTTCCGACGCGGCCACACTCTCGTGAGGACAGGACTCCAGACCACGGCACCAGGAAGTTTGTCGTTTCATCTCGCGCGGCCGATTCGCTGCGCGCGGTGGCCGGGGCGCTGCCAGAAGGGCACGGATAACGGGCAGACTCCGCAGGCTCTTCGTCTCTTCGCGCGCATCAGGACAAAATCCGGGCGCGGGAGCGGGAACTCAAATCTCTTCCTTCACGCCACAGCGCACTCTCTCACCGCCTACCACTCTCCTCTCGCCTTTCTCCTTTCTCCTCTCTCTGTCGCCGTGGTCTGAGCGACCGTGGCTTTGGCCGCTTCGCCCGATCAGCGAGCCGCTCATGCATCGCACTTGGGTGAAGTGTTACCGTGCGCCCAGCCGCGCTCCGGGGCGGCGTTGCCGGCCGGATCGGCAGGTCGATCAGAGCTCTGCGTGAGACGCGCCCCGCGGCACGGCTTGCCCTCGCGCCCAGGCAGCCGGCGCGACCGCGAATACGAGGAGCAAGACCAGGAAGATGGTGCCCGTGACCGGATCACGATCTGCGATGAACTCCGTTATCCGTTCGCCGCGGAGAAACCAGATGCCCAGGACTTCTGCCACCAGAAGCAGCCCGAGCGCCCCGGTGCCGACAATGACCGCCTCCAGACGTGTGTGGTGCGGGATGAACTTCCTGACGAGGAGATGCGCGGCGATCATGATAACGCAGAGCATGACGGGCATCTCCAGGAGTTCCGCCCATCGCTCTCCCAACCGGGGAGTGAGCCAGAGTGTGCGCACAACGCCGAGCAGAAAGCCCGCGCCGTACACCATGGCAAAGTAGCCGGCGACTGCGCCGGGGAGACGCCGGTTGCGCGGGCGGGGCTGCTCAGTCATGGATGAACTCGATGATCTCTTCAACCGGCCGGCGCGGCGCCGCGGGGATCTCTTCAAGGGGATATCCGAATCGCAGCAGAAGTTGGGGCGGCCCATCCGCGCCGACCAGGTTCTTCAGCTCGCCTCGAAGCGCAGCAACCTGCACGGGCTGATTGAGGTGCGACGCCTGCAGTCCGAGTTGGCAGGCGACCAGGAGTACCCGCTGCAGCGCCTGACCGGCCCGCATCCAGTCGGGCGGGTCATCGCGAGCAGTCCCCAGCACCGCGAGCAGGGGCGATCCCTCCGCGAGTTGTCGATCCTTCGCCCCGGCACCTCTTCCCAGGTCGAACGTGCGCACGATCAGCTTCGCAACAGGTCGGGCGATCCCGGACACGGCCAGTCCATCTCCCTGCCGCCGGGCCCGCATCCATGCCGCCAGCTCACGCCGCCAGCCCGGGTCGGCCCACTGCGCCGCAGCGCCCAGCGCAACGAGATCGGCCGCGGCACGGCGCGCCTGCCCGGTGATCAGCGGCTCCATCCACCCCCCTTCTGCCTGCGCTGCATCCTGCAGCCGCCGTACGATGGATGCGTCAACCTCACGCTCTTCGAACGCCTTGCGACAGGTTCGCCGCCGGTCGATGTACGGTTCGAGCGCGATCAGCGCATCCTCTCTGTTCCGGTCGCGGCCGTTGATCGACACCCTCGCGAGGCAGTCCGGGTCAAGCTCGTCCAACCGCATTGCAGCATGGACGGAGAGCCCCTGATGGGCCGCTTCCACGCGCAGGTTGAAGAGCGCGCAGCCGCAGCTGATGATGAGTTCACGGTCATCCGGATCATTGACGGGCAGAGCGCGCGTCCGATCGGCGAGCAGGTCGATGTGCTCGCTGGAAAGGCGAAAGACCCATGGCTGCGTGTTATGGCTCGAGGGGGCAAGGCCCGCGCTGCGAACCAGCGTCGTGAGAAGCCCACGATCGATGGATGGTTCGGAAGCCGGTTCGAAAGCCAGTTCGGAAGATGACTCGGGGGTCGTATTCTGCATGAGATCGCCGGTTCACGGCCGCGCAGCGGGCACTGAAATCGCAGCGGAACGCTCCGCCGCGTGGCATGATGGTAGGGACACCCGTTCAGCCGTTCCTGCTGAGTTCATGAGCGCCCGCCGGAGTTCGGTTCCAAAAGAGCTTACCGTGCGGCAGCAGGTCACGCCCATTCACCGATCGTCATTTCACCGGGCGCCGGCCACGAGGAGCTCGAGCTGGTATACAGAGTTCCCGACTCGGGTTCTCGATGCCGCGAGGGGCGGGTGGCGGGCACCTTTTGCCAAGCAGGCGGCCGCCCTCGGAATCTCGGTCGTGCGGCCGCGCCTCGCAGCCATGTTCAGCGCAAGGAAAGCCAGCGCCTGTCCGGGTCAATCCCGGATGAAGTGACCGGCGGTCGTGTGCCCTGGCATTCCAAGGCGGAACTTTCCTATTCATCCATGTAGCGGAACGCTGACAGAAGTCCTTCGAACGTGGCGAGGTACTTCTCGTGCAGCTCCTCCGTCGCGATCATGTTGAGCAGCGTGCCCGATTCCCCACTGATCCAGAGGACCTCGGTGACTCGCAGCGGCGCGCCGCCGCCGCCGCCCCGCCCCTGCTTAGGAACGCCGCCGAAGCGGGTCCGATGGCCGGTCGCTCCGGCGATCTCGACCGCCTCGTCAAGCAGCATTTCAAAATCGTCGAGAGC
>SLDM01000353.1 GCA_007125255.1 Phycisphaerales bacterium | reverse complement strand
CCGCGCGCGTCATCCGCTTCGCCAACCGCGTACCGCTGCTCTACCAGCAGTCCGGCTGCATGAGCTTCAAGGCCGTCGTCGAGACCGACTGGAAGAACTACGGCCTGTCCCAGCCGAAGAAAGCCCTGCCCGTCGGTCCGCTGGTCGTCATGATTCATATGGCCAGCGTCTGGGTCCCGTTCACCAGCGAGTCGAAGGAAGCGATCGCCGATTACGACGAGATCCGCAAGGAGATGAAGCTCGCCCTGCAGGAGTGCGGCCGCAAGCTCGGCATCTACCTCCGCCGGCGCAAGCGCATGCAGCACGAATCCGAACGGCGCGGCATCTTCGAGCGGTACATCGGAGAGATCGCGCGAAGCTGTGAAGCGATCACCGGCGCGAGCGCGAAGGAGATCTACGAGGCGCTGCTCAAGCAGGCGGAAGAAAAGACCGCGAAGGCCGACCAGGTACTCGATGAGGAGGGCAATTTCGTCGGCCGCAAGAAAAAGTCATCGAGTCCGAACGGCTCACTCGATCGCGATGATGATGTGGTGATCGTCGAGGATCGACTGCCCCGGGCTGAAGATGATGAAGCCGGCGATGCCGCCGACACGGAGCTCTTCGAGAAGGTTGCTCCGGCCGCGACACGCCGAAAGAAGGTGGTTCGGAAGAAGAAAAAGAAGGTGCTGCGCAAGAAGCGTTGAGTTGCCACCTCCGCGTCGAGCGGCACATCGAGACCCGAGAACCGAGAGCAGACCGACATGGCCAAGAAGAAGTCGACCACGAAGAAATCCTCCCGCCGAACGGCCGGTTCCGCGCGAGATGCGGCGGCTTCCAAAAAGGAGCGCGACAAGGTCACCCGGAAAAAGATTGAACAGTTGGCCGGCGAGGTCGTGCAGGCCAGTCTGAAGATGCGCGATCCGTTCGTGGATATCCCCACCCGCACCGTCAGCAACACCAGCTACAACAAGAAAAAGCGCATCCTCGAAATGGGGGATGCGACCCAGCGGCGGAACCTCTTCAACACCGGGCAGGCGAAGAAGTTTATGCAGACGCTGCTCCTGGCGAAAGGGTGCCGCGACCTGATCGACCGCGGCAAGACCTCGTCGCTCCGCGGCATGTTCTACGCCGGTCTGCACACGATCGAAGGAACGAAGGAAAAGACGTTCAACGATCAGTCCGAGTCGGATGTGATCCTGGAAGATCTGGAAGTCGCGCTGGACTCGTTGCGGGAAGAACTGCACGTCTTCGCCAAGAAGCGCGGGGCGATGGTCGGCAACATCACGCTGATCGATTCCGGCGATGAGATCGACTGCCGGCGCATGGGCTCCGGCGGATACGCGATTCCGTCCATCACCGAGCCGAACGTCATTCAGTTCAAGAAGTGCGAGGCGGACTTCGTGCTGCACGTTGAAAAAGACACGGTCTGGCAGCGCTTCAATGAGGACAAGTTCTGGCAGAAGCACAACTGCATCCTGACCGAAGGGTCCGGCCAGCCGCCGCGCGGCGTGCGGCGGTTGCTCGCGCGGTTGAATCGCGAGCTCGGTCTGCCGGTCTACTGCCTGCTCGATTGCGATCCGTGGGGGCACTACATCTATTCGGTCATCAAGCAGGGGTCGATTTCACTCGCGTTCGAAAGCCAGCGTATGGCGGTTCCGGACGCGAAGTTCATCGGCATCCGCGCCATGGACTACGAGCGGTGCGAGCTTTCCGACGACGTCAAGATCGAATTGAACGACCGGGATATCACCCGCGCAAAGCAGATCATGAACTATCCCTGGTTTGCCGACAAAAAGCCGTGGCAGAAGGAAATCAAGCGGATGTTGAGCAACGGCTTCAAGATGGAAGTGGAGTCCCTGATCACCAAGGACATCTCCTACGTGACGGAAACGTATGTTCCGGAAAGACTTACGCAGATGGATCTGCTGGACTGATTTTCTTTTCGCCGGGACCTTGCGCGGGCAGAATACACGGTAAAATATGCACCCGGGGTGGCCGGTGGGATGGTTTGGCCGCCTCAACCCGGGCCCGAGGCTCAGCGTGCGGAAACCCAGGCCGGTTCCGCCGCGTACAGTCATGGGCATGCGGGCAACTTGTGAGGGCTTACCCTGAGGCGAGGACCATGGCAGTGACAACATCTCCCCGGTGGACACCGAAAACTGAACCCGGCACACGACCGGGCCGAACGAGCGACCCGCAACCGCGCAAGATCCTGATCGCGGACGATGAACATCTCGTCGCCAGCGGGCTTGCCGCCAATCTCAAACAGCTGGGCTACGCCGTCGTCGGTCCCGCCGGAGACGGCGAGGAAGCGATCGATCTCTGCGAACGGGAGCAGCCTGACCTTGCGCTGCTGGATATTCGCATGTCCAAGTGCGACGGCCTCTCCGCGGCGGAAACCATTTTCGGTCGCCACGGCGTACCGGTCGTCATCTTTTCCGCCTACTCCGATCAGGAATACGTCGAGGCGGGCAACAAGGTCGGCGTGTTCGGCTACATGCTCAAGCCGGTCACGCAGGATCAACTCCGGGTTGCCGTCTCCGTCGCCTGGGGGCGTTTCCTGGACCACCTGTCGCAGAACAACGAAATTCACGCGCTCAAGGATCGACTCGAACAGCGCAAGCTCATCGAGCAGGCGAAGTGGATTATCGTGAAGCGCAAGAACGTGACCGAGCCCGAAGCGATGAAGATGCTCCAGATGCAGGCGCGGAACAATCGCCGCACCCTGGTCGACGTGGCACGGTCCCTGCTCGAAAACGAAAATCTGCTCGCCGATTGACGCTGCGGCGCCTTCTCGACCGCAATCGGTTCGATGACGGCGGCCGTTCAACCGGCGTTCACGCGCTGTTCATTTTGCGCATCTGCTGCCGCATGACGAGTTCCAGCAGCCGGGGCGAAAGCGTTGCCATCGCGGCGAACGTGCGCGTCAGCGTGCTCGTCCACACCTCCGGCCGGGGTCGGCGCAGACACTTCACCACCGCCCGGGCGATGCGCTCGGGTTTCTGAATCAGAAACTTCGGTACGTGCTCGAGCACATCGCTCCTCTTCCCCTTGCCGCTCCGGCGCGCGGACTGTTCGAAGAACTCGGTCGCAGTGGTCACCGGATGCACGCTGGAGACTTCAATCCGGCGCCCGGCGAGTTCCGAACGCATTGCAAGACACAGGTGATTCTGCGCGGCCTTGGTGGCCGAGTACACACCGTGCCACGGCATCGTGAACTTGGCGAGGCAGCTTGAACACATCAGGAGGTGCCCCGGTTGGGACTGTTCGACCAGGCGCCGCGCCGCCTGGTGGACAAGCTCGAGCGAAGCGAAGAAGTTCACCTCGAACATGGCGCGAACCTGGTCCATTTCGGTCTTGAGGACCGGCAACTCTGAACCGTACCCCGCGTTGGAGAAGACCGCGTAGAGCCCGCCGAGTTCGATCTCCGCCGCGTCGAGCAGACTTTCGGAAATGCCTGTGTCGGTCACGTCTCCGACGACGATCGCCGTCTTCACGCCGTGGCGCTCGACCTGTTCGGCGACCTGCCGCAGTCTGTCCTCGCGCCGCGCGTTGAGCACGACGGGCATGCCGGCCTTCGCGCACTCGATCGCGGTGGCGGCGCCGATCCCGGAACTGGCCCCGGTCACGATGATCGATTTCCCGTGGATCTCACGCGGCATGCCGGCGAGTGTAGCGGCAGCGCGGCGGCTTGTCCTTGATCACAAGGGGGATCATGGGGGATCACGGGGCGGGGGCCGCGCGGCCGGTCAGCAGAAGGACGCCGATCAGAATCAGACCGACGCCGGCCAGCTTTCGCGCGGTCATCGGTTCGCCCAGGGCGAGCCAGCCGAGCAGGACGCCCGTCGCCGGCGCCAGCGCGAAGGCGATCGGCTTGATCCGCGAGACCTCACCGAGGTTGAGGGCGGCGTAAAAGAAGATCATGCCGCCTGCGCCGGCGACCAGGCCGGAGCCGACGATGAGCTTCAGCCATGTCAGTCCGTCGGCCTGCACCCAGTCGCGCGGCTCGCGCCCCAGGTGGTGGGTGAACCACCAGTACGCCAGCCAGAGGAAGGGCAGGGCCACGGCCGAGCGGACCGCGATCGCGGTCACCGGGCCGATTCGGCCCGAATGCAGCACGCTCTTGGTGAAAACCTCGCCGATCCCCCAGCACAGACCGGCCGCGATGGCGAAGAGAATGGGTTTCATGGGAAGCGGTCGGGGGGAGTCAAGCGTGAGCGGTGAGCGATGAAGAGTGAACGGTGAAGAGTGAACGGATTGGCCTCGGCGGCAATCCGGTTCCGGCTCACACTTCGACTTCGATCTCATCGCCTTCCACGCGCACGCGGTAGGTAAGCAGATCCTCATCGGCGGGCGGGGCGGTGCACTGGCCGGTTCGGATGTTGAACGTGGCGAAGTGGAGCGGGCACATCACTTCCTCCCCGCCAAGGATCTCGCCTTTGCAGAGCGATGCATCGGCGTGGGTGCACATCTCCTGCGTGGCGAAGAACGTCCCGCCGAGGTTGTAGAGCGCGATGCGGTGTCCTCTGACCTCCACGCACTTGATCGAACCTTCGGGGATGTCGGCGGCACGGGCAACTCTGGTGAATCCGGGCATGGGGTGCGAACTCCTTGCGTTCCGATGGCGTTATTCGGATTGTACCGCGCTCACACCTGCAGGACGCCGGTCCTGAACTCACCCTCGATCGGTTGCGTTCGCGCGATCTGCAGCGACATGATCAACTCCTCGCGAGTACGCTCCGGTTCGATGATCCGGTCCACCCAGCCGCGGGCCGCGCCGTACCGGATGTCCTGCTGCTCGGTGTAGCTCGCCTTGATCGCTTCGAACACCTGCGCGCGAACCTCTTCGTCGATCTTCTCGCCGGCGCGTTCCTTCGCGGCCAGGTCGATCTGCGCGAGCACGCTCGCCGCCTGCCCCGCGCCCATCACCGCGCACTTCGAGCCCGGCCACGCCAGCGTCAGCAGCGGATCAAATGCCCGGCCGCACATCGCGTAGTTCCCCGCACCGTAGCTGTTGCCCACAATCAACGTGATCTT